>JAEZLX010000181.1 GCA_023415035.1 Pseudomonadota bacterium
CTTCTTCGCCGGAGCCGCCTTCTTGGCCGGTGCAGCCTTCTTGGCCGGTGCCGCCTTCTTGGCCGGTGCCGCCTTCTTCGCCGGTGCAGCCTTCTTCGCCGGTGCGGCCTTCTTCGCCGGTGCGGCCTTCTTCTTCGTTGCAGTTGCCATTGTTTTCTCCTTGATCAAGTTGCAATGGGCACTTCACATGGCTGGCCGCCATGGAAGTGATTCAACGCCCTGCCGGTGGATGGCTGCAGCCATAGGCATCGGCAAGGCACTGAATCCTGTGGCAAAGCCCCGCCCCGGACACCGGGGTGCCGGAAGCAGGGTTTTGTGGGGAGCGGGTTCATGGGGTGGTGGTCAATCCCAGGACAGCGCCCCTCCGGACTGGTACTCGATGACACGTGTTTCGAAGAAGTTGCGCTCCTTCTTGAGATCGATCATCTCGCTCATCCAGGGGAACGGGTTTTCCTCGTTGGGGAACAGGGGCTCCAGGCCGATCTGCGTCGCGCGCCGGTTGGCGATGTAGCGCAGGTAGCCCTTGAACATGGAGGCGTTGAGGCCCAGCACGCCGCGCGGCATGGTGTCCTCGGCATAGCGGTATTCGAGCTCGACCGCCTTGAGGAACAGGCCCTTGATCTCTTCCTTGAACGCCGGTGTCCACAGGTGGGGGTTTTCAAGCTTGATGGCGTTGATCAGGTCGATGCCGAAGTTGCAGTGCATCGACTCGTCGCGCAGGATGTACTGGTACTGTTCGGCGGCACCGGTCATCTTGTTTTGGCGGCCCAGTGCCAGGATCTGCGTGAAGCCGACGTAGAAGAACAGGCCTTCCATCAGGCAGGCAAAGACGATCAGCGACTTCAGGAGCTTCTGGTCGTTTTCGGGCGTGCCGGTCTTGAAGTCCGGGTCCATGATCGCCTCGATGAAGGGGAGCAGGAACTCGTCCTTGTCGCGGATCGAGGAGACCTCGTGGTAGGCATTGAAGATTTCGCCTTCGTCCAGGCCCAGCGATTCGACGATGTACTGGTAGGCGTGCGTGTGGATCGCTTCCTCGAAGGCCTGGCGCAGCAGGAACTGCCGGCACTCGGGCGCCGTGATGTGGCGATAGGTGCCCAGCACGATGTTGTTGGCGGCCAGCGAGTCGGCGGTGACGAAGAAGCCAAGGTTGCGCTTGACGATGCGGCGCTCATCCTCGGTCAGTCCGTTGGGATCCTTCCAGAGCGCGATGTCGCGGCTCATGTTCACTTCCTGCGGCATCCAGTGGTTGGCGCAGGTGGCGAGGTACTTTTCCCAGGCCCACTTGTACTTGAACGGAACGAGCTGGTTGACGTCGGTCTGTCCGTTGATGATGCGCTTGTCGGCCACGTTGATGCGGCGCTGCTGCACGGGCGGAACCTGCGCGGCGAAGGTGCTGGGCTCGTGGCGGACGGTGGAGCTGCCTGGCGTGGTGGACGCGTGAGGCATCAAGGCTGGCTTCGCGGTGGGCGTGACGTGATCGTCCCAGTTCAGCATAGATCAATCCAATTCAGCGAATTATCGAAGTGTCGGCATGAAAAGCAAAGGAAGACGGCCCGCGCGAAGTCTTTTGTGTTGCTGTGTCGCATCGCATGCATGCAGGGGCACATGACATTGCGCACATCGCGCGGGCCTTTCCTTCACTGGCAGGCCTCGCAGCCCGGATCGTCGATGGCGCAGAACTTCACGTCGGTGGCCGGCTCCGCTGCGGCAGCCATCGCCATCGATGTGTCCGAAGGCGTGACCGAGACGGCATTGAGCTGTCCGGTGCGGCCCGTGGATTTCTCGGCCTGCGTCGCGGACGTGGTGCGCAGGTAGTAGGTGGTCTTGAGACCGCGCAGCCAGGCGAGCTTGTAGGTTTCATCAAGCTTCTTGCCCGATGCGCCGGCCATGTAGATGTTCAGGCTCTGAGCCTGGTCGATCCACTTCTGGCGGCGCGATGCGGCCTCGACCAGCCAGCGCGGTTCGATCTCGAAGGCGGTGGCATACAGCTCCTTGATGTCCTGCGGCACGCGGTCGATCGGGCGCAGCGAACCGTCGAAGTGCTTGAGGTCCATGACCATCACGTCGTCCCACAGGCCCAGACGCTTGAGGTCCTTGACGAGGTAGCTGTTGATGACGGTGAACTCGCCCGACAGGTTGGACTTGACCGAGAGGTTGCCGAAGCAGGGCTCGATCGATGCGTCCACGCCGATGATGTTGGAGATGGTCGCGGTGGGGGCGATGGCCACGCAGTTGGAGTTGCGCATGCCGTCCTGTGCGATCTTCTTGCGCAGCGCGTCCCAGTCGAGCGAGCTGGAGCGGTCCACCTCGACGAAGCCGCCGCGCTCGCGGGCCAGCAGGTCCACGGTGTCGGGCGGCAGGATGCCCTTGTCCCACAGCGAACCGCGGAAGCTGCTGTAGCGGCCGCGCTCGCGCGCCAGTTCGGTCGAGGCCCAGTAGGCGTAGTAGCAGATGGCCTCCATCGAGCGGTCGGCGAACTCGACGGCGGCCTCGCTGGCATAGGGGATGCGCAGTTCGTACAACGCGTCCTGGAAGCCCATCAGGCCCAGGCCCACGGGGCGGTGGCGCAGGTTGGAGTCGCGCGCCTTCTTGACCGCGTAATAGTTGATGTCGACCACGTTGTCGAGCATGCGCATCGCCGTGGTGATCGTCTGTTGCAGCTTGGCGTGGTCGAGCCGGCCGTCGCGCAGATGCCGGTGCAGATTGACCGAGCCCAGGTTGCAGACGGCGGTTTCGCTGTCGCTGGTGTTGAGCGTGATCTCGGTGCAGAGGTTGGAGGAGTGCACCACGCCCACGTGCTGCTGCGGCGAGCGAACGTTGCAGGCATCCTTGAAGGTGATCCAGGGATGCCCCGTCTCGAACAGCATGGTCAGCATCTTGCGCCACAGGTCGACCGCGCGCACTTTCTTGTACGGCTTGATCTCGCCGCGTGCGGCCTTTTCCTCGTAGGCGACATAGGCGGCCTCGAAGTCGGCGCCGAAGAGGTCGTGCAGGTCGGGCACGCTGCTCGGGGAGAACAGGCTCCAGTCGCCGTCTTCCATCACGCGCTTCATGAACAGGTCGGGAATCCAGTTGGCCGTGTTCATGTCGTGCGTGCGGCGGCGGTCGTCGCCGGTGTTCTTGCGCAGCTCCAGGAACTCCTCGACGTCCAGGTGCCAGGTCTCCAGGTAGGTGCAGACAGCGCCCTTGCGCTTGCCGCCCTGGTTGACCGCCACGGCCGTGTCGTTGACGACCTTCAGGAACGGCACCACGCCCTGCGATTCGCCGTTGGTGCCCTTGATGTGGCTGCCCAGGGCGCGCACGCGCGTCCAGTCGTTGCCCAGGCCGCCCGCGAACTTGGACAGCAGCGCGTTTTCCTTGATGGCTTCGTAGATGCCGTCGAGGTCATCCGGCACGGTGGTCAGGTAGCAGCTCGACAGTTGCGAGCGGCGCGTGCCGGAGTTGAACAGGGTCGGGGTGCTCGACATGAAGTCGAAGCTGGAGAGTACTTCGTAGAACTCGATGGCGCGGGCCTCGCGGTCGATTTCGTTGAGTGCCAGGCCCATGGCCACGCGCATGAAGAAGATCTGCGGCAGCTCGATGCGCGTCTTGCGCACGTGCAGGAAGTAGCGGTCATACAGCGTCTGCAGGCCGAGATAGTCGAACTGCAGGTCGCGCTCGGGCTTGAGGGCCGCGGCCAGGCGCGGCAGGTCGTACTGCAGGAGCTTATCGTCGAGCAGCTCGGCCTCGACGCCTTTTTTGATGGCCTGCGGGAAGAAGTCGATGTAGCGCTGGTGGCGTTCGGCCGCCGGCACCTCGCCACCCAGCACTTCCTTGACGATGGTGTGCAGCAGCAGCCGTGCCGTGGCGTAGGTGTAGTCGGGGTCTTTCTCGATCAGCGTGCGGGCGGCCAGGATGGCGGCCTTGTACACCTCTTCCATGGGCACACCGTCGTACAGGTTGCGCTTGGTCTCGGCGACGATGGGTTCGGCCTTGATGTCGGGCCCGAGGTTGGCGCAGGCGGCCTCGATGATGGCGGTCAGGTGCGAGACGTTCAGCGGGACGCGTTCGCCGCCGTCGGTGACCTGGATGACGGGTTCCGCCGCTGCGGCGGGTTTGGCGCTGGCGGCCTGGCTGGCGCGCTCCTGGGCACGGCGTTCGCGGTACAGCACGTAGGCGCGAGCCACTTCATGGTGCCCGCCGCGCATCAGGCCCAGCTCGACCTGGTCCTGCACGTCCTCGATGTGGAAGGTGCCGCCGCCCGGGCGCGAGCGCATCAGCGCGCGCACCACGTTCTGCGTCAGCGCGTCCACCGTCTCGCGCACGCTGGCTGACGCCGCGCCCTGGGTGCCATGCACGGCAAGGAAGGCCTTCATCAGCGCGATGGCGATCTTGCCGGGCTCGAAGTGCACGACCGCGCCGTTGCGTCGGATGATCTGGTAGTGGGTGTAGGTGGCTGTCCCGGAGGGCGCTTGCGCAGGCGCGCTGTGCAGCAGGGAGGGGGACTGGGGTTCGGTGGATAGGGCGGTCTGCATGGGTCCTCTTGGGGTTGTTCTGGCAGGCGGATCTGACATGGCCGGCAGGGCGCCGCCGGCGATTAACTGACCAGGCAGGCCGGGCTTGTCGGCTGGCTGGGGGCCGCGATTGTGCCACGATGCGCTGCGTAGGACACACTATATCTGGTGTTTTTTGTGGTCACAAGCCACTACCGGTAGTGTTTTGTCGAACGGGCGGTCGAAATTTCGTGTCACAAAAAACAGGCGCTCGCACCATGTGCAGGCACGCCGACCAAGGCCGCTTCAGTTCTGGAATTGCGCGTGGTCTGCACCGTCCGGTGCGGCCTGCAGGATGAAAACGGCTCGCAGGCCGCGCCAATGCTGATGTCCGTGGGCGTGACGAGGATCAGGCGACGGTGTTGCCGTTTGTCGTCACGCCGGGCGGAAAGATGGCAACGGGCCAGCCCAGCAGCCGCTGCAGGCGGGGCCAGTCGAACCCGGCGCCGGGGTCGTGCTTGCGACCGGGGGCGATGTGCTCGTGTCCTGCGATGTGGGCGATGGGAAAACACCCGGTGATGTCGCGGCACAGCCGGACGAGAGTCTCGTATTGGGCGGGCTCGAAGGGCCCTCCTTCGAGGCCTTCGAGCTCGATGCCGATGGAGTCGTCGTTGCAGCGCTCGCGCCCGCGCCAGCAGGACACGCCGGCATGCCAGGCGCGGGCGTGCATGTTTGCGAACTGCACCAGCGCGCCGTCACGCCGGATGAAGAAGTGCGACGACACCTCGATACCCCGGATCTGCTGGAAGTAGGGATGCGCGTCCCAGTCGAGCCGGTTGGTGAACAGCCGCTCGACCTCATCACCTCCGTAGACGCCAGGCGGCAGACTGATCGAGTGGATCACGATCAGGTCGACCTGCGCACCCTCGGGCCGCTCGTTGACGTTGGGCGAGGGGCAGTGGCGGGCCCAGGAGAGCCAGCCCTCTCCATCGGGACTCATGTCTCGTCCTCGCCGGGCATGACGATGCCCAGGCGCTGGATGCGGTAGCGCATCTGGCGCAGGTTCAGGCCCAGCTTCTGGGCGGCTGCGGTGCGGTTGAAATCGGACTCGCGCAGCGCGCGGATCAACACCTGTCGCTCCTGCTCGTCGAGGTAGCTTTGCAGGTCGGTCGGGATGATGCCGGGCTCATCGGGCGTGGGGTCGGCGGGCGATGGCAGGGATGGTGGCGCGTCGGCGCAGACGGGTGCGTCGTGGCCGTTGCTGTCGCTGAAATCGTCGGGTTCCAGCCGATGGCCCGAACTCAGGGCCAAGGCGCGCTGCAGCAGGTTTTCGAGCTCGCGCACATTGCCCGGCAGGTCGTGGCGCCGCAGCCAGGCCATGGCCTGTTCGGAAAGCTCGGGCACAGGACGGCCCGACTCCTCGCTGAAGCGGCGCAGCAGCGTCTCGACCAGTTCGGGCAGGTCCTCGCGCCGTTCGCGCAGCGGCGGGATGCGCAGCTCGATCACGTTGAGGCGGTAGAACAGGTCCTGCCGGAACTCGCCGTTGCGGACCATGGTGGCCAGGTCGCGGTGGGTGGCGCTGACGATGCGCACGTCCACGGTTTCCTCCTGCACGCTGCCCAGCGGACGCACGCGCCGCTCCTGGATCACGCGCAGCAGCTTGGCCTGCATCTGCAGCGGCAGGTCGCCGATCTCGTCGAGGAACAGGGTGCCGCCGCTGGCGGCCTGGAAGTAGCCTTCGCGGTCATGGCTCGCTCCGGTGTAGGCACCCTTGCGGGCGCCGAAGAACTCGGCCTCGATCAGGTTGTCAGGGATGGCGCCGCAGTTGACCGCGACGAAGGGGCCGGCCGAGCGGTGACTGCATTCGTGCACCGCACGGGCCACCAGTTCCTTGCCGGTGCCGGATTCGCCGAGGATGAGCACCGGGGCCATGCTGGTGGCCACCTTCTCGATGCGGGACCGGATCTGCGTCATGGCCGTGGACGAGCCCGCGATGCGCGCCAGCGCGCGGATGCCGCCGGGCGGCGGCGGTGCGGCCGTCAGCGGTGCCGGCCGGCTGTCGGAGGCCGCGGCCGGCAGCAGGCGCTGGCTTTGCTGCGCGGCAACCACCGCGGCACGCAGCTGGCGCAGGTCCACGGGTTTGGTCAGGTAGTCGAAGGCGCCTGACTTGAGGGCCTCCACGGCGTTCTCGGCCGAGCCATAGGCGGTGATGACGATGCTCTTTTCCGGCCGTTGCTCCTGGGCCAGTTCGCGCAACAGCTCCAGTCCCATGCCGTCGGGCAGCCGCATGTCGGTGATCAGCACGTCGAAATACTCGCGTGCAAGGATCTCCCGCGCCTCGGCCAGATCGGCGGCGGCGTTCACGCTGTGTCCCTCGCGCAGCAGCGTGAGCTCGTACAAGGTCCGCAGGTCGGGCTCGTCGTCGATCACGAGGATGCGGGCAGGCTGGACAGGGGCGTTGGCGGTCATGTCAGGCAGGACACCGGGCTCAGGTCTGGGACGATGCGGCCAGGTGGACGGGTCTCGGCAAGAGGTCTGCAGGCATCAGAGGTTGAACTGGCTGGGCCGGGTCAGACGCGGCGCGGGAGGCATGGAATCCTGCGTCGGCAGGGACAGGCTTTGCTGGACCGGAACCTTGTTCACCGGCCTGACCGTGGGCATGATCACATAGAACTCGTTGCCGTCCTTGAGGTCGAGCGAGGTGCGCTGGTAGGCGATCTGGGCGCCATAGCGTTCGCACAGCTCGCGGCACAGGTACAGACCCAGGCCGCTGGAGCGGCTTTCGGACGAGAAGAATGGTTCGAACAGGTGCTTGAGCACGCCTGCTTCCAGTGGCGGCCCGTCGCTCCAGACCGACAGCCGGATGCGTTCGGGGCCGGCAGGCTGAGAGATGACGCGGATCGAGGAGGGCTGCCCGCTGGCATGGCGGCGCGCGTTGTCCAGCAGGTTGACCATGAGCCGGCGCAGATGGTCCGGGTCGAAGGCGATGCAGGCGCCCTCGGCATGCGTGTGCACGCCCAGCAGCTGGCCGCCCTGGCATTGCCGGACCCATTCGGCCGTGATCTGGCGCAGGCTGGGATCCAGCGGCAGGGCGGAGACCGGTCCGTTCTCCGGCGCCGACTGGACGCGGGCGACGTTGAGGATGTCGTTGACGATGCGGGCAAGGCGCCTGGCGTTCTCGTCGATCATGCGTGTCAGGCGCTTTTGGCCCGGTTCCGCAACCTCCTCGTCGAGCAGGGCATTGGCCTGCGAGATGGCCGAGAGGGGGTTGCGGATCTCGTGCGCGACCGCGGCCGACATGCGACCCATGGCCGCGAGCTTCTCGGTGCGCACGCGCGCCTCGATCTCGCGCAGATCTTCGAGGAAAACGACGCACAGGCCCTGTCCGTCGGCCTGCGTGCGGGTGAGGCGGCTGCGGCCGAAGAGGCGGTGCGTGGTGAGGTCGTCGACGTACACCTCCAGCTCGGACGAGAGCGGCTGGCCGAGCACGAAGGTTTCGTTGACCAGATGGGCCAGGGCTTCCCAGCCCGCGCGGCCCGACAGCAGCAGGCGGGTGCCCTTCGGGTAGGCGTCGCCCATGAGCATGCGCTGGGCGGCGGGGTTGGCGTTGCGCACGACGCCATTGGCATCGGCCACCAGCACGCCTTCGCTCAGCCCCTCGATGATCAGCTCGTTGACCTGTGCCTGGGCGCGCGCCGCCGCCTTGCTGCTCTGGGCCACGGCTTCCTCGCGCGCCAGCCGGTTGGCGAGGTGGTTGGCCAGGATCGCCATCAGGAAGAAGCCGATGCCCGAGAGCCCGGCTTGCAGGATGCCCGGTGTCTGGCTGTTGCCCGTGAGGGCGGCGGGCAGGGCGGCCTCCAGCAGGAGGTAGATGGTGACGCAGGCCGCGGTGGCCAGGCCGATCAGCAGCGGGCCGAGGATGGCGGCCAGCAGCACGGGCAGCGCCAGCAGGGGTGTGTAGTTCAGGCCGCCATCCTGGAAGTGCTGCAGCAGCCCGATGACCAGCAGGTCGATGCCGATGGTGAGCAGCCACTGGCCCCGTGTCAGGTGGCGCAAGTCCGACGGCCGGATCCACCAGAGTGTGGCCAGGGTCAGGCACAGGTGCGCGCTGTTGACGGCAATCAGCCAGGACGGACCGCCGGTGCGGGTGAGCACGACGAACACCTGCATCGACAGCAGCACGCCGGCCACGACGGCGCGAGCCATCATGAAGCCGCGCCAGATGCGCTGGAAGGCGCGGTGCGAGGGGCCGTGTCCGCTGCCCATGCCACCCGATGCCCCGTCCAGCAGGGTCGAGTACCCGGAAGGGGGGATCGCGGAAATGCTGTCCTGCCGGCTCATAGGACGCGCAGTCGCGGGGGAATGGCGAGCAACGCGCGGGTGACGTGACGCTCGGTCATGCGGACGTTTCCTCCTCCAGACGGCGATGGCCGGTGCTGCAGTACCAGCCACGCCTTCCCTTGACGGCTTCGGTTTCGGGCAGGTGCGTGCCGCACTGACGGCACGCGACCATGGGTACGGGCGCCGACGGCGCGGTCGGGTTGCGCCGCGCTTGCTGCCGGGCCTGCGCCTCGCGGCGGTCGTTGCGCCAGACCCAGAAGGCCACCAGCAGCACGGCGATGACGAGCAGGTATTTCATCATCATGGGAATGGCGTCATGCGCCCCGCTGCAGGATGACTTCGATCACGAAGCGCGAGCCGACATAGGCCAGCAACAGGAAGGCCGCGCCCACATAGAGCATGCGGACCGCGGTGCGACCGCGCCAGCCCAGGCGCCAGCGGCCCAGCAGCAGGATACCCATCGTCAGCCAGGCCAGGACGGCGAAGGTGGTCTTGTGGTTCCAGACCCATCCTGCGTTGAGCGCGCCCGAGAACCTGCCGCCGGCCACCAGGGTGGCCGTGAGCAGCGCGAAACCGGCTGTCACGAAGCGGAAGGTCAGGCGCTCAAGCGTCAGCAGCGGCATGGTGCTCTCGTCCGTCTGGCCCTGCCGCATGGCTTTCTCGGTGCGCTGCATCAGCCATGCATGGACCACGGCGGCCGCAATCAGGCCGTAGGAGGCGATGCCCAGCGCCCAGTGCAACGGCAGCCAGGGCGAGCTCAGGCCCGGATAGGGCTGGCCGGGGAATACCAATGCCAGGAGCATGGCCGTGGCGCCCAGCACCGACAGGGCTGCGCGCGCGCGCAGTTGCGGATACAGGCTGCTTTCGATGGCGTAGACTGTGAGCACCAGCCAGACCGTGACCGACAACGCCGGACCGAAGCCGAAGCGGGGCGGTTCGGCGAACAGCCCCTGCAGCAAGGCCAGCAAGTGGAGCACCCAGACGCTCAGCAGCGCCCACCGGGAGGCGATGGGGGACAGGCGCCGGTAGGCATACGCCAGCAGGCCGTAGGCCAGGGCGGTGGACAGCGAAAGGGCGGTCAGGTGCGGCATGGGTAAAAGGGTGTCCGGGATGCGCCCGCAAACCCTGCCAGCAGGCACGCGGGCTAAAATCCTTCCGACAGTTTAACGGCCAGCGCCGTTTCCATGCCGTCCCGCGGAGGCGACGGCCGCCGCCGTCCACCGTACCGGCTCACAGTTCCCCGACACCCCATGGCATCAGCTCTTTCCGAACGCCTCTCACGCATTGTCAAGACGGTGCGCGGCCAGGCACGCATCACCGAGGACAACGTCACCGAGATGTTGCGCGAGGTGCGCATGGCCCTGCTGGAGGCCGACGTGGCGCTGCCCGTGGTGCGCGACTTCATCGCGCGGGTCAAGGAAAAGGCGCTGGGCCAGGAGGTGCTGGGCTCGCTCACGCCCGGCCAGGTGCTGGTGAGCATCGTCAACAAGGAGCTGGCCGCGACCATGGGCGAGGGCGTGGCCGACATCAACCTGGCCGCGCAGCCGCCGGCGGTGATCCTGATGGCTGGCCTGCAGGGCGCGGGCAAGACCACCACCACCGCCAAGCTGGCCAAGCTCCTGATCGAAAAGCGCAAGAAGAAGGTGCTCACGGTCTCGGGCGACGTCTACCGGCCTGCGGCCATCGAACAGCTCAAGACCGTGACCGCACAGGCCGGCGCCGAGTGGTTCCCGAGTTCGCCCGACCAGAAACCGCTGGACATCGCGCGCGCGGCGCTGGACTATGCGAAGAAGCACTTCTTCGACGTGCTGCTGGTCGACACGGCCGGCCGCCTGGCCATCGACGAGGCGCTGATGCAGGAAATCAAGTCCCTGCACGCGGCGCTGAACCCGGTGGAGACGCTGTTCGTGGTCGATGCCATGCAGGGCCAGGACGCGGTCAACACGGCCAAGGCCTTCAAGGAAGCGCTGCCGCTCACGGGCATTGTGCTGACCAAGATGGACGGCGACTCGCGCGGTGGTGCGGCGCTGTCGGTGCGGCAGGTCACGGGCGCGCCCATCAAGTTCGCGGGTGTCTCGGAGAAGATCGACGGCCTGGAGGTGTTCGATGCCGAACGCCATGCCGGCCGCATCCTGGGCATGGGCGACATCGTGGCGCTGGTCGAGCAGGTCACGGCCGGTGTCGACATGGCAGCGGCGCAGAAGCTCGCGGCCAAGGTCAAGAGCGGTGACGGGTTCGACCTCAACGACTTCCTCGACCAGCTGCGGCAGATGAAGAAAATGGGCGGCCTGTCCAGCCTGATGGACAAGCTGCCAGGCGAGCTGGCGGCCAAGGCCAGCGAGGCCGACCTGACGCGCGCCGAGAAGGACATCCGGCGCAAGGAAGGCATCATCTGCAGCATGACGCCGGCCGAGCGCCGCAAGCCCGAGATCATCAAGGCCACGCGCAAGCGCCGCATCGCCGCCGGCGCGGGTGTCCATGTGCAGGAGGTCAACCGCCTGCTCAAGGAGTTCGAGCAGATGCAGGCCATGATGAAGAAGATGAAAGGTGGCGGCCTGATGAAGATGCTCAAGCGCATGGGTGGCATGAAGGGCATGCCCAAGCTGCCCGGCATGGGTTGACGGCGGTCAATCCGCTGTGCGCGGGTGGCGGGTACAACGCTGCCGATGTGGTTCCCATTCCATCTGGTTCTGGCCTTGCTGGCCCTGGGCGTGGCTTTGTCGCTGCGGCCCTGGCGCATGCTGCGCGGGCCGTTGCTGACACCGGCACTGGCCGCCGTGGCGCTGCTGCCCTGGGTGTGGCTGCTGCCGCAGAAGATGCCGCAGGGTTTGCAGGTGCAGCTCTCGGGTGCCTGTCTGCTGGTGCTGATGCTGGGATGGCCGCTGGCCGTGCTGGTGCTGGCCGCCGTGGCGCTGGTGGTCTGGCTGGCGGGTCAGGCCGATGCCGAGGCGGTGTTGCAGCAGGCGGTCTGGGTCGGTCTGGTGCCCGCAACGCTGGCACTGGGTATTGGTGCCGCCATCCGCCGCTGGCTGCCGGACAACATCTTCATTTACACGCTGGGTCGGGCCTTCCTGGGCACGGCGCTGTCGATGTTCGTGGCCGGGCTGCTGCTCGACGGGCTGTCGGCGCTGACCGGTCAGCCTTTGCGCGAGCTGGCGGTGGTGGCGCGCTGGCTGATGGCCTGGGGGGACGCGTTCCTGACCGGCATGTTCGCTGCGATCTTCGTGGCCTTTGCTCCCCAGTGGCTGGCCACCTGGTCGGACCGGCGCTACCTCAGGCCACCGGAGTAGGCGGCCTGGGTTTCAGGCGTAGCGCCAGGCGCGGCGCAGTACCGCGGGCGACCACGACTCCTCGGGGATGAGCAGCCAGCCCTGGGTGCGCATGTGGCGGCCCAGTTCGGCGCTGCCGGTGGACACCGTCAGCGGCGCGGCCAGCAGCAGCGGCAGCAGCACCGGGTACGACCAGGGCAGGGCCGAGGGCGCTGCCAGGGCCAGCGCGCAGCACACGGCGGCCGTGCCCAGCATCAGCGGGGCGTAGTGCGCGGCGGCATCGCGCCAGGCCACGCCGGTGGCTTCCCGCGGGGGCGACTTCCACTCGAGCTTGATGCCGGTCAACGCGACCAGCACGAACAGCGAGTGCGCCACCATGCGGATGGGGGCCAGCATCAGGGCCAGCACACTCTCGAACAAGGCGCTGCGCAGCAGGTTGAGTCCGCCGCCGAAGGAGCGCTGCTCGCGCCGCAGGAACACGGCGACCAGGCCCAGCACGCGGGGCAGGAACAGCAGCGACAGCGTCCAGGCCCAGAGGCTGGCACGCTCGGCCAGGCTGGCGTGCCAGTCGGTGCCGTTGGCGTTGTCGATCACCAGCATGGTGGTGCCCAGGGCCATGAACAGCAGCCACAGCGGTGCCGACAGGTAGGACATGGCGCCCACGCCGAACATGAAGCGGTGCACGCGGTGGATGCCGGGTTCGGCCATCAGGCGGGCGTTCTGCAGGTTGCCCTGGCACCAGCGGCGATCGCGCTGGAGTTCGCTGATGAGATCCGGCGGCTGCTGCTCGTAGCTGCCTTGCA
>JAEZLX010000196.1 GCA_023415035.1 Pseudomonadota bacterium
ACCGAGATGCGGTCCACGCCGGTGGCGGCCAGCTCGGGCAGGGCATCGAAGGTGACGCCGCCGGAGATTTCCAGGCTGCAGCGGCCCTGGGCCATCTCGACCGCCTTGCGGATGGTGGGCACGTCCATGTTGTCGAGCAGCACCATGGTGACGCCGGCGTCCAGTGCTTCCCGCAGCTGGGCGAGCGTTTCCACCTCGACCTGGATGAAGTCCACCTTCTTGTCCAGGGCCTGCGCCGCCCGGAAGGCCTGGGTGAGACCGCCGGCGGCCGCGATGTGGTTTTCCTTGATCAGGACGGCGTCGTACAGACCCATGCGGTGGTTGCGGCCGCCGCCGCAGCGCACGGCGTATTTTTCCGCGACGCGCAGGCCCGGGATGGTCTTGCGCGTGTCGAGGATGGCCGCGCGCGTGCCGGCTACCGCATCGACATAGCGGGCCGTCTTGGTGGCGACGGCGCTGAGCGTCTGCAGGAAGTTCAGGCAGGTGCGCTCGGCGGTCAGCAGCTCGCGTGCCGGACCGGTGATTTCCACCACCACCTGACCCGGCTCGCAGCGGCCTCCATCCTCGACGAGCCAGTGCACGGCGCTGGTGGGCGATATCTGGCGCAGCACCTCGTCCACCCAAGGGCGGCCGCAGATGACGGCGGACTCGCGACAGGTGATGCGGGCCACGGCCATGTTCTCGGCGGGGATCAACGCCGCAGTGACGTCGCCGTCGCCGACGTCCTCCTGCAGTGCGCGCTCCACGTCGCGTCGGACCTGTTCCTGTAGCTGGGCGTCGGGGATTCCGGAGGGGTTCATGTCTTTCATGCTTTCTCGATGGCGCTTCCGGAGGAGAAGCGCAAGTCTTTCTTGAATACGACCGGTTTGCCGCCCGTGGTGCGCTTGACCATCCAGTGCGACAGGGCCGCGTCCATGTAGTCGGCGTGGCCAGGGAACCAGCGGATCAGCTCCTGGGCGAAGCGCCGGCACAGTGCGGTGTCGCCCGTGGCTAGGCGTTCCCTGACCTGGTACGCCGAGCGCAGCACGGCGGCATGTTCGTCTCGGTGGCAGTCGCCGGCGGGAAAGGCCGTGTCCAACATCCAGCGGTCTTCCTCGCCGAAGTGCGCCTCAAGATGGGTGACCATGGCGCCCAGCCGTTGGAGCAATTCTTCGTCGGACGCGTCGCGCAGCGCGCAGACGGTTGCCACGAACTCGGCATGGGTGCGGTCCATGGCGGGATAGCCCAGCAGGAGATCGTCGCTCCAGGTAAAGGCATGGACTTCGGACTCGGCGTTGGCGGGGGTCATTTCTTGAACATCAGCAGCGCGGCCAGGCCGCACAGGAAGGCCAGAAGGATACCGCGGAACAGGCTCTCGTTCAGCCGGTGCCGCAAGGCGCGTCCGAGCGCCAGGCCGAGTGCCATGGGCAACAGGCCAGCGACCGACAGTACCAGCTCGGCCATGCCGATGCGTCCGTACCACAGCATCGCCCCGTACAGGGGCAAGGCGCCGGCCAGGTAGATGGTGCTGATGCTGGCGACAAAGCGCTCGCGTGCGAGGCCAAGCCCCATCAGGTAGGTGATGAGCGCCGGGCCTGTGAGGGACGAGACACCACCGAGCACGCCCGAGGCCGTACCCACCACGGGGCCCAGCCAGCGCTCGCGTGCAGGCCCGACGCGCAGGTTGGGACGCAGCGTCATCAGCGCCACCGCGACCAGCACCGCCAACGCCACGGTGGCGTTGAGCTGCTGTACCGACATCGACAGCGTCAGGCGCACGGTCAGCAGCGTCAGCACCAGCTGAGCCACAAGCAGGTGCCGGAACCGCCAGAGGCTGGCGCGCAGCTGACCGCCTTCGGCCGCCTGGACGAGATTGGAGATCAGCACCGGAGCCACCAGCATGCCGATGGCCTTCGACACCGGCAGCCCGAGCGTCAGCAGAGGCACGGCCACCAGAGGCAGGCCCACGCCCAGTGTCCCCTTGACCACACCACCCGTCACGAAGGCGGCGGCGAACAGCAGCCAGGGAAACTCGCCGGGCGGCAGCATGCGTGCGGTGCGGTCAGCGCTGCAGGCTGAGGTTCACTCGGACTTGAGGTCGGCGGCTTTACCCGCCTTGGCCATGATCTCGGCCTCGCGCGAGATCACCTGGTTGTATTCGGCAGGACCGGCACCCACGGCCTCGATCATGGCGGCATCGAAGGTCTTGACCACTTCGGGATGCTTGACCAGCTGCGCCACTTCCTGGCTGATGCGGTCGATGGCCGCTTGCGGCGTGCCTGCGGCGGCAAGGATACCGACCACCACCGAGAAGTCGAAGCCGGGGATGGTCTCGGCGACAGTGGGAATTTCCGGTGCGTAGGGAGAACGGTTCAGGGCGTTGCTGGCCAGAATCTTGACCTGGTTGTTCTTCACGAAGCCGGCCATGGACGGCAGGGCAGCGACGGAAAGATCCACCTGGCCTCCCACCAGGGCAGGTGTCGACTGGCCGGAACCGCGATACGGGACGTGCCGGATGTCGAGGTTGAGCGAGGCCTTGAGCGCTTCCATCGTCAGGTGGTGCGTGCTGCCGATGCCAGAGGAGCCGTAGGTCAATTCGCCGGGGCGCTTGCGTGCCAGCTCCACCATCTCCTGCAGGGTGTTCACGCCCGTCTTCGGGTGAGCGACGATGAACAGGGGGGATCGCGCCACGAGGGAGACGGGCAGGATGTCCTTGCCGACCTGGTAGTTCGCCGCCTTGTTCAGCAGCGGCGTGATCGAGAGCATGGAGCCGTCGGAGACGATGAAGCTGTGGCCGTCGGACGGGTTGCTTTGCAGCAGGCTCTGGTAAGCCACGACGCCGTTGCCACCGGGGCGGTTGTCGATCACCACAGCTTGGCCGATCCGGTCACCCAGGTGCTTGGCCACCACGCGGGCGACGGTGTCGGGCAGACCACCGGGCGCGTAGGGAACGATGAACTTGACAGCCTTGGTGGGGTAGGCTGGCTGGGCGGACAGTGCCAGCGGGGCCAGGCCGGCTGCCAGCGCCAGGGCGGTGAAAACTCGTCGATACATGGGGTTGTCTCCTGCTTTTTTCCTGTGATGGCGCCGGCTTCGGCGAACAACTCACCCTGGTGCCGGAGGTGCCCAGATCCAGCCACCCGAACCAATTGCGGCTTGCAATTTACTTAGGCGTCTAAGATAATTCATTCTTGCAAAGAGTTTGATCCCTGTCAATGCGGCAAACCCGCTGCATTGATAAGGGTGGGAGACAACCGATGAGCATCGAAGTCAGTCCCATGTACCTGCGTGTGGTGCGCAGCGAGGAGGTTGCCCGGGGTACCCGTCGCTTCGAGCTGCGTGACCCGGATGGCGCGCCGTTGCCACGGTTCACCGCGGGGGCGCACATCCGCGTGCGGACACCTTCAGGCGCGTATCGGCAGTATTCGCTGGCGAACGACCCCAATGAGCAGGACCGTTACGAGATCGCGGTCAAGCGCGAGGCCGACGGGCGGGGCGGCTCGCGCAGCATGGTCGACGAACTCAGGGAGGGGGACCGTATCGAGGTGCATGCGCCCGAGAACCTGTTCGCGCTCGATGACCGGGCGCGCAGCTTCGTGCTCATCGCTGGCGGCATCGGCATCACGCCGATGCGGTCGATGGCCTTGCAGCTCCTGGCCGAGGGCACGCGCAGCTTCAAGCTGTACTACCTCACGCGCGATCCGCAGGTCACGGCATTCCTGGACGAAATGCGCTCGACCGAGCTGGCGCCGCACGTGGTGATCCATCACGATGGAGGCGACCCGCAGAATGCCTACGACCTCTGGCCTGTGCTGGAAAAGCCCGGTTCCCTGACCGGCCGGCACGTGTACTGCTGCGGACCGGGCGCGCTGATGGATGCGGTGCGCGACATGACAGGCCACTGGCCTTCGAGCGCGGTGCATTTCGAGAGTTTCGGTGGCGACACAAAGCCGCACGCGGATGACCTGCCTTTCGAGGTCGAGCTGGCGAGTGACGGCCGGCGCGTGGCGGTGCCAGTGGGCGTGTCGATCCTGGATGCGCTGCGGCGCGAGGGCGTGCATGTGCCCAGCTCGTGCGAGAGCGGCACCTGCGGCTCCTGCAAGACGCGCCTGCTCGCGGGCGAGGCCGATCACCGCGACCTGGTGCTGCTGGAGGAGGAGAAGGCCGACCACATCATGGTCTGTGTCTCGCGAGCCCGCACGCCCAAGCTGGTGGTGGATCTGTGAACGGCGAACCCGTGCGTTTCGGGGTGCTGGGGCTGGGGCGTGCCTTCACGCTCATGGTGCCCACCTTTCTTCAGGA
>JAEZLX010000209.1 GCA_023415035.1 Pseudomonadota bacterium
GTCAGGAACAGCGAGGCCAGCAGCCCCAGCAGGCCCGCCATGATGGCCAGCCACACCAGTCCGCTGAGATTCCAGGCCAGGAAGCCGGCCACGCCGCCGGTCACCACCGAGCCCAGTGTGTTGCCCAGAAAGCTGCGCAGCGCCGACCCGATGATGGGCACGGCCGCCATCAGCAGCACGGCCACCTGGAACCAGTCGGTCTCGCCCACCGTGGCGCGCGCCGAGGCGCGGGCATCGGGCAGGGGCAGTTCCTCGCCCTCGATGCGGGCCTGCAGGTGCGTCAGCGCGGCGCGGATGCCGCCAGCGAAATCGCCGCGCTGGAAGGCGGGCGTCACCACCTGGTCCAGGATGCGGCGAGCCAGCACGTCGGGGATCGCGCCTTCGAGCGTCTTGGCCGGCGCGATCCGCATGCGCCGGTCGTTGAGCGCCACCACGAACAGCAGGCCGTCACCCACATCGCGCCGGCCGATCTTCCAGGCGTCGCCCAGGCGCTGGGTGTAGTCGGCGATGTCCTCGGGGGCAGTCGTGGGCACGAGCAACACGACGATCTGCGTGCCGCGCCGCTGCTCGAACTCCGTCAGCTGCCGCTCCAGCGTGGCCACGTCGGCAGCCGACAGGGTGCCCGTCTGGTCCATCACGTGCGCGGTCAGCGCCGGCACCGGCTGCAGCGGCTGGGCCTGCGCCGGCGCGAACGGCCACAGGCTGCCCAGGGCCACGCAGGCCAGCAGCCAGGTGCGCAGCCACACGCCCGGCAGGACGGACAGGCGGGTGTGCATCACTTGCCGAAATCGACCGTCGGCGGCGCGCTGATGGCCGCCTCGTCGGCCACCGTGAAGCCTTCCTTGGGCTTGTAGCCGAAGACCATGGCGGTCAGGTTGGTCGGGAAGCTGCGCGAGAGCACGTTGTACTCCTGGACCGCCGCGATGTAGCGGTTGCGCGCCACCGTGATGCGGTTTTCCGTGCCTTCGAGCTGCACGCGCAGGTCGGCGAAGGCCTGGTTGGCCTTGAGGTTGGGGTACTGCTCGACCACCACCATCAGGCGGCTGAGCGCGCTGCCGAGCTCGCCCTGCGCCTGCTGGAACTGCTGCATGGCGGCCGGGTCGGACAGCATGTCGGGCGAGACCTGGATGCTGGTGGCCTTGGCGCGCGCCTCGATCACCTTGGTCAGCGTCTCCTGTTCGAAGTTGGCCTCGCCCTTGACGGTGGCCACGATGTTGGGGATCAGGTCGGCGCGGCGCTGGTACTGGTTGAGCACTTCGGCCCAGGCCGAGCGGGTCTGCTCGTCCAGACGCTGGAAATCGTTGTAGCCACAACCGGCCAGGCCGGCCGAGAGGGTCAGGGCCGCGAGCACGGTGGCGATGCGGCGGAGGGTGCGTTGGAACATGGGGAAAGCTCCTGCTGGGTGATCGGTCCTTCGGATATGAACGGACAGCTTACCGCAGCCATGGCCGTGCGGGAGGGACCGGCAATGCAGGCACAATTGGCGCCAGTCGGAATGCGACGGAATGCACATCGGACCGGCGTATCCGCCACTGACGGAGATCCACCACATGACTTTCGCTTTGCCACGGCTGGCGCGCGCGCTGCTGGCCACCACCGCGCTTTCCCTCGGCGCCACTGCCGCCATCGCCAATGACGACATGGACAGCGGCGTGGCCGCCTGCCTCAATGCCTGGGGCAGCCACCCCTTCGGCAAGAAGCCGGGCTACCGCGTGCTGAGCACGTCGGTCAAGGTGTTCGGCATCGGCCAGGCCTCGGGTGACTACGAGAAGACCGACCGGCCCTCGCTGGTGGTGGTCAATCCCGGCGTCAACGTGATGGGCGGCAGCGAGATCGAGCTGCTCAACCCCAACGGCTGGTACTGCCTGCGCACCACCGTGAACGTGATGGGCGGCCTGACCATCCGCCTTGCCTGCAATGCGCAGATCGCGATGGCCTCCACCGGCACCACGGTGATGGGCAACAACGCCGAACAGAAGGGCGTGACCGTGATGGGCTCGACCACGGTCGAGCGCGTGGGCTGCCCGGAGGACGGGCGGACCTGATCGCGCCCGCCCGGCGGCCGGACCTCAGAGGTTCGGCCCCAGCCAGCGCCTGAGTTCGGCCACCTCGACACCGCTGCGCGCGGCCAGGTCCTCGACCTGGTCCTCGCCGATGCGGCCGACGTTGAAGTACGTGCTCTGCGGGTGGGCCAGGTAGAAGCCGCTGACGCTGGCAGCCGGCGTCATCGCCAGGCTGTCGGTCAGGCCCATGCCGATCTCGTCGGCCTGCAGCAGCGCGAACATCGCGCGCTTGACCGAGTGGTCCGGACAGGCAGGGTAGCCCGGCGCCGGCCGGATGCCCTGGTACTTTTCCTTGATGAGCTGAGCGTTGTCCAGCTGCTCGTCGGGCGCGTAACCCCACAGCTCCTTGCGCACGCGCTCGTGCATGCGCTCGGCCAGGGCCTCGGCCAGGCGGTCGGCCAGCGACTTGAACATGATCGCCGAGTAGTCATCCAGCTGCGCCAGGAACTCCTGCTCCTTCCTCTCGGCGCCGATGCCCGCCGTCACCGCGAACATGCCCGCGTAGTCGGGGGTGCCGGCCGGCGCGACGAAATCGGCCAGGCACCGGCTGGGCCGCATCACGCCATCAATTTCCTGCTTCTCGGTCTGCTGGCGCAGGCCGTGCCAGACCAGCACCGGCTGCTGGCGCGATTCGTCGGCGTACAGCGCGATGTCATCGCTGTTGACGCGATTGGCCGGGTACAGGCCGATGACGGCGTTGGCCGCGAGCCAGCGGCCCTCGATGATTTTTTTCAGCATGGCCTGCGCGTCGGCATACACCTTGCGCGCCTGCTCGCCCACCACTTCGTCGTCGAGGATGGCCGGGAATGCCCCCGCCAGGTCCCAGGTCTGGAAGAACGGGCCCCAGTCGATGTAGTGGGCCAGCTCGGCCAGATCGTAGTTGCGGAACACGCGGCGGCCGATGAACTTGGGCGGCACGGGCTTCCAGGTGGTGAAGTCCACGGGCGTGGCGTTGGCGCGCGCGCGCTCCAGCGGCCACAGCGGCACCTGCTTCTTGTTGGCATGCTGCTGGCGGACGCGCTCGTAGTCGGCGTTGAGCTCGGCCAGGAACTGCACGCGCCCGTCACCAATCAGGCCCTGGGCCACGCTCACGCTGCGCGAGGCGTCGGGCACATAGATCACGGGGCCTTCGTAGTGCGGCGCGATCTTGACCGCCGTGTGCACGCGGCTGGTGGTGGCGCCACCGATGAGCAGCGGGATCTGCCGTTCGCGGAAGTACGGGTCCTTCTGCATCTCGGCGGCCACGACCTGCATTTCTTCCAGGCTCGGCGTGATCAGGCCCGAGAGGCCGACGATATCGGCGCCCTCTTCCCTGGCCTTGGCCAGGATGTCCTGCCAGGGCACCATCACGCCCATGTTCACGACCTCGAAGTTGTTGCACTGCAGGACCACCGTGACGATGTTCTTGCCGATGTCGTGAACGTCGCCCTTGACGGTGGCGATCACGATCTTGCCCTTGCTGCGCACGTCAGCGCCCGCGGCCTCGAGCTGGCGCTTCTCTTCCTCGATGTAGGGCAGCAGGTGGGCCACGGCCTGCTTCATCACGCGCGCGCTCTTGACCACCTGGGGCAGGAACATCTTGCCGGCGCCGAACAGGTCGCCGACCACGTTCATGCCATCCATCAGCGGTCCCTCGATCACGGCCAGCGGGCGGCAGCCCTCGGCCTTGATCTGCTGCCACATCTCCTCGGTGTCCTCGGTGATGTGCTCGGTGATGCCACGCACCAGCGCGTGCGTCAGGCGCTCGCGGACGGGCAGCGCGCGCCAGGCGTTTTTCTGGCTGTCGTCCTTGGCCGCGCCCTTGGCGGCGTCGGCAATCTCCAGCAGGCGCTCGGCCGCGTCCGGGCGGCGATTGAGCACCACGTCCTCCACGCGCTCGCGCAGCCCGGGATCCAGCTCGTCGTACACGCCGATCATGCCGGCGTTGACGATGCCCATGTCCATGCCCGCCTGGATCGCGTGGTACAGGAACACGGTGTGGATGGCCTCGCGCACCGGTTCGTTACCGCGGAAGCTGAACGAGACGTTGGACACGCCACCCGAGACCTTGGCGCCCGGCAGGTTCTGCTTGATCCAGCGCGTGGCCTCGATGAAGTCCACCGCGTAGTTGTTGTGCTCCTCGATGCCAGTGGCGATCGCGAAGATGTTGGGATCGAAGATGATGTCCTCGGGCGGGAAACCGACCTCGTCGACGAGGATGCGGTAGGCGCGCCCGCAGATCTCGATCTTGCGCGCGAAGGTGTCGGCCTGGCCCTTCTCGTCGAAGGCCATCACGACGGCGGCAGCACCGTAGCGCTTGACCAGCCTGGCCTGACGCTTGAACTCCTCCTCGCCCTCCTTCATGGAGATGGAGTTGACGATGCCCTTGCCCTGCACGCACTGCAGGCCGGCCTCGATCACCTCCCACTTGGACGAATCGATCATGATCGGCACGCGCGCGATGTCGGGCTCGCCGGCGATCAGGTTGAGAAAGCGCACCATGGCGGCCTTGCTGTCGAGCATGGCCTCGTCCATGTTGATGTCGATGATCTGCGCGCCGTTCTCGACCTGCTGGCGGGCCACGGCCAGCGCGTCCTCGTAGCGGCCCTCGAGGATCATGCGCGCGAAGGCCTTGGAGCCGGTGACGTTGGTGCGCTCGCCCACGTTGACGAACAGGCTGTCCCTGCCGATGAACAGCGGCTCCAGACCGGACAGCAACATGGGTGGCACGGCGGTGGCCGAAACAGGGGAAGGGGAAGCAGCAACGGACATGATGGACTCGCTCACCAGAACAATATCGCGGGAAAACCTGCTGGTGAGCGCCGTTGTGGAAAGTGTGTGCCCTGGGCGGACAACGGATGGAAAGACTCAAGCCTGACGCGACCGCCACGGGCCGCGCTGCAGCGCTCCTTGAGAAGTCGTGATTTTAGCCGCCGCCCCGCGCCGCTGCAGGGTGGCGGGCCGCTCAACCCAGCAGCAGCGCGTCGTCGGCGAGTTTTTCGCCGCGCACCTTCTCGAACATCTGCAGCAGGTCGGGCACGTCCATGCGGGCGCGCTCCTCGCCGGACACGTCCAGCACCACCTGCCCCTGGTGCAGCATCACGGTGCGGTCGCCCACATCCAGCGCCTGGCGCATGCTGTGCGTGACCATCATCGTGGTGAGCTTGCTCTCGGCCACAATGCGGGCGGTCAGCTGCAGCACGAAGTCCGCCGTGCGCGGATCCAGCGCCGCGGTGTGCTCGTCCAGCAGCAGGATGCGCGATGGCTGCAACGCCGCCATCAGCAGGCTCACTGCCTGGCGCTGGCCACCCGAGAGCAGGCCGATGCGGTCGCTCAGGCGGTTTTCCAGGCCCAGGCCCAGAATCGCCAGGCGCTCGCGGAACAGCTCGCGCATCGGGCCCCGGACGGCCTGGCCGAGCGTGCGGCGCGCGCCGCGGCGCTGGGCCAGCGCCATGTTCTCCTCGATCGTGAGATCCTCGCACGTTCCGGCCATCGGGTCCTGGAACACGCGCGCCACGCGCTGCGCGCGCGCCCAGACCGGCAGGCGCGTGACGTCTTCGCCCGAGATTTCGATGCGCCCGCTGTCCACCGACAGGTCGCCCGAGACGGCGTTGAGAAAAGTGGACTTGCCGGCGCCGTTGGAGCCGATGACGGTGACGAACTGGCCTTCCGGAATGTGCAGCGACAGCCCGCGCAGCGCGCGGGTTTCGATTGGCGTGCCGGGGTTGAAGGTGATGTGCAGGTCCTGCGCGCTCAGCATGGCAGATATCCTCCTTTCAGCGGCGCGCGGCCAGCTTGCGCTTGAGTTGCGGAATCACCAGCGCGATCGTCACCAGCACGGCCGTGACCAGGTTCAGGTCCTGCGCCTTGAGGCCGATGAAGTCGCTGTTGAGCGCGGCAGCGATGAAGAATCGGTAGACGATCGCGCCCACCACCACGGCCAGCGTGGCCCAGACGATGCGGCGCGAGGGCAGGATGGATTCGCCCACGATCACGGCCGCCAGACCGATGACGATGGTGCCAATGCCCATGGAGATGTCGGAGCCGCCCTGGGTCTGCACGAACATCGCGCCGGCCAGGCCGACCAGTCCGTTGGAGATGGCCATGCCCAGCAGCACCATCGCGCCCGTGTTGATGCCCTGGGCGCGGGCCATGCGCGCGTTGGACCCTGTGGCCCGGATCGCCAGGCCGCGCTCGGTGGCAAAGAACCAGTCCAGCGCCAGCTTGGCCAGGACCACGACCACCAGCAGCACCAGCGGACGCAGCACGTAGTCGGCCATGTCCTCGGGCTGCAGCTGGGTGAAGATGGTCGGCTCGGTGATCAGCGGCACGTTGGGCCCGCCCATGATGCGCAGGTTGATCGAGTACAGCGCGATCATCATCAGGATCGAGGCCAGCAGGTCCATGATCTTGAGACGGACGTTGAGCCAGCCCGTGATCAGCCCCGCCACCGCGCCGGCGCCGGCCGCGGCGATGCTCGCCAGCCAGGGATTGACCCCGGCGACGATCAGCACCGCGCACACCGCACCGCCGAGCGGGAAGCTGCCGTCCACCGTCAGGTCGGGAAAGCGCAGCAGGCGGAACGAGATGTACACGCCCAGCGCCACGAGCGCGAAGATCAGGCCGATTTCGACGGCACCCAGCAGCGAAAACAGTGACATGGCAAACGCCCGGTGCGCCCCGGGTTACTGGACGACCTGGGCCGCGGACTTGACCAGCGCGTCGGAGAGCTTGACACCCTGCTTCTCGGCGGCGCCGGGATTCACGAACAGTTCCACCTTGGTGCTGACCTCGGGCTTGATAGCGCCGGGCTTCTCGCCCTTGAGGATGCGCACGACCATGCGGCCGGTCTGCTCGCCCAGGTCGCGGTAGTTGATGCCCAGGGCCGCGATCGCGCCGCGCTTGACGCTGTCGGTGTCGGAGGCCACCAGCGGGATCTTGGCGTCCTGGCCGACCTTGACCAGCGCCTCGTAGGCAGACACCACGTTGTTGTCGGTGTTGGTGTAGATCACGTCCACCTTGCCCACCAGGCTGCGGGCGGCGCTGCTGACGTCCACGGTGCGGGGCGCGGCGGCCTCGACCAGCGTCATGCCCAGCTTGGGCAGCAGCTGCTTGAGTTCCTTGACCACCACCACCGAGTTGGCTTCACCAGGGTTGTAGACCATGCCCACGCGCTTGGCGCCGGGCACCACCTGGCGCAGCAGGTCCATCTGCTTGTCCAGCGCCAGCAGGTCGGACACGCCGGTCACGTTGGTCTTGGAGGGTTCCCAGCCGGGCACCAGCTTGGCCGCGACCGGGTCGGTCACGGCGGAGAACACCACCGGCACCGACTTGGTGGCTGCCACCACGGCCTGTGCCGAGGGCGTGGCGATGGCGACGATCGCGTCGGGCTGGTCGCCGACGAACTTGCGCGCGATCTGGGCCGCCGTGCCGGTGTTGCCCTGGGCGCTCTGGTACTGCCACTTCAGGTTCTTGCCGGCCTCGTAGCCCGCCTCCTTCAGCGCCGCCTGCACGCCGTCACGCACGGCATCCAGCGCCGGGTGCTCGACGATGGCCGTCACGGCCACCGACTTCTGGTCGGCGGCCGAGGCGGGGGAGATGGCGGCAATGGCAAGGGCAACGGCACCCATGGGTGCCCAAAGCGACATGAAACGCATGATGGAATCTCTCGGTTGGATGCACGTCCGGTCCTGGATGCCGGACTTCGGGTCGGGCCACATGCACCAGACTGGTGCCGGGCGGGAAAGGCCAAGTCTAATTCACCGGCCGTTGACCACGCCCGCAAGCGTGGCTTTGCCGCCGGACGGCGCCGTGGCCAGCACCCGCACCGGCACCGCCTTGCGCGCGGGCTGCGCGGCACGGGCGCGCAGCTGGCCGCAGCCGCCGTCCACGTCCTGTCCGGCCGAATGGCGCAGCTTGGTGAGGATGCGGCGGCGGTGCAGGCGGCGCGCCATATCGGCGGCCTTGTCCCAGCCCGGACGCTCGAAGGGCATGCCCTCGACGCTGTTGTAGGGAATCAGGTTGAGGATGGCGTACTTGCCGGTGAGCAGGCGCACGAGGCCCTCGATCTCCTCGTCATCGTCGTTGATGCCGTCCAGCAGCGTCCACTGGTACTGGATCGGATAGCCCGTGGCGCGCGCGTAGGCCTCGCCGGCCTCGACCAGCTCCTCGGGTGTCAGGCGGGGCGCCCGCGGCAGCAGCCGCTCGCGCAGGTCGGCCCGGGTCGTGTGCAGCGAAATGGCCAGCGCCGGCTTGACAACCCCGCGCGGCAGCGCCTCGAACACGCGCGGATCGCCCACGGTCGAGAACACCAGGTTCTTGTGGCCAATGTTGCCCACGGTGCCCAGCAGCTCGATGGCCTCCAGCACGTTGTCGAGGTTGTGCGCGGGCTCGCCCATGCCCATGAACACGACCTTCTTGACCTCGCGCCGCGTGCGCGCCAGCGCCACCTGCGCCACGATTTCGGCGCTGCCGAGCTGGCGGATCAGGCCCGTGGTGCCGGTCATGCAGAAAGCGCAGCCCACCGCGCAGCCCACCTGGGTGGACACGCAAACGCCCTGCGTGCGGTCGGGCAGCAGCAGCACGCTTTCCACCAGCTGCCCGTCGGCCAGCCGCACCAGCAGCCGCTCGGAGCCGTCGCTGGCCGGGTGGGCGGACTCGATGCGCGCCAGCCCCGCGAGATCGGACTCGATGCCGGGCAGGCCGTCCCGCAGCGTCGCCGGCAGGAAATCCTCGATCCGGCGCCGGCCGGCCGTCTGCGGCAGCGCCTGGCTCCACAGCCGCAGGATCCGCTGCTCGTGTTGGGGAAGGGCGCCAAGCGCCCGCAGACGCTCGCGCAAGGTCTGGATGCGCATGGGCCGATTGTCCCAGCAACCGGCGGGTCGTGCCGGGGGTCACCGGGCATCCCGCACCAGGCAGGGTCGATGCAGGGTCCGTCCATGGGCGCTCGACCGTTCCAAGAAAGGAACGCCAATATCAAAAGGATTTCAATTGTTCCACCAGAAAGACAATGAATCCCACCCGAACCGGCTTATCAGCACCGGGGATTCTTTCTACAGTGGTGCCTGCACACAAGGAGTTCCACCATGAAGACTGTCTCTTTCGTTCAGCGTGGCGGCCCCGGCCACTGGGTCGGTGACGGCTTTCCCGTCAGCAGCGTCTTCTCGTACAACGAGATGCCGCAGCTGTTCTCGCCCTTCCTGCTGCTGGACCATGCCGCCCCCACCCGCTTTGCCCCCACCACCCGGCAGCGCGGCGTCGGGCAGCATCCGCACCGCGGCTTCGAGACCGTGACCATCGTCTACGACGGAGAGGTATCGCACCGCGACTCCAGCGGGGGCGGCGGCACCATCGGTGCGGGCGACGTCCAGTGGATGACCGCCGGAGCCGGCATCCTCCACGAGGAGTTCCACAGCGAGCGCTTCGCCCGTGAAGGCGGCCCGTTCGAGATGGTGCAGCTGTGGGTCAACCTACCGGCGCGCGACAAGGGTGCCGCGCCGGGCTACCAGGCCATCACCGCCGAGCAGATCCCGCAACGCGAGGTGCTCGACGTGGACGGCCGGGTAGTGGGTCATGCGCGCCTGATCGCCGGCGAGTGGGACGGCGTGCGCAGTCCCGCCCGCACCTTCACGCCCATGCAGGTGTGGGACCTGCGCCTGCAGGCCGGCCACACGGTGACCATCCCTGCCACGGAAGGCCACACCACGATGCCCTTCGTGATGCGCGGGCGCGTGCGCCTGGCCGACGGCCGCGAGGCCGGCGCGGGCGACCTGGCCGTGCATTCGCGCGGCGGCGAAGGAGTGCAGCTGCAGGTGCTGGAGGACGCGACCGTGCTCTGGCTCTCGGGCCAGCCCATCGACGAGCCGGTGGTGGGGTATGGTCCGTTCGTGATGAACACCGAAGCCGAGATCCGCCAGGCGTTCGCGGACTTCCACGCCGGCCGCATGGGCGGCATGATGGCCGCCGCGGCCCGATGACACGCAAACACAGGAGAACGCAATGCTGGAAATGGTGATCGATGCCCGCCTGGGCGATCTGGGACATGGCCTGAAGGTGCGGCGCCTGCTGCCCTACGCGAAGCGGCGGCAGGTCGGCCCCTTCGTCTTCCTCGACCACGCCGGCCCGGTGACGCTGGCGCCCGAACACGTGCGCGCTGCCGATGTGCGGCCGCACCCGCACATCGGGCTGTCCACCGTGAGCTACCTGCTCAGCGGCCAGATCACCCACCGCGACAGCCTTGGCGTGCGGCAGGTCATCCGACCCGGCGACGTCAACTGGATGACCGCGGGCCGCGGCATCACGCACTCCGAGCGCTTCACGCACCCCGATTCGTTCGACGGTGGCGGGCTGGAACTGATGCAGCTGTGGGTCGCGCTGCCCGAAGCCGACGAGGAGTGCGAGCCGGCCTTCACGCACTACCCCAGGGCCGACCTGCCCGAATGGAGCGACGCCGACAGCGGCATCTGGTTCCGGCTCGTGGCGGGCGAGGCCTACGGCCGCACGAGCCCGGTGCGCACGCAGTCGCCCCTCTTCTACCTGCACGCCGAGCTGCCCGCCGGCGCCGAGCTGACGCTGCCGGCCGTCTACCGCGAACAGGGTGTCTACCCCGTACGCGGATCAGTCGAGGCCGGCGGACGCACCGCGGAACCCGGCCAGCTCATGGTGTTCGACGGCGGCGCGGACACGCTGCGCACGCCCGAGAAGACCACGCTGATGATCTTCGGCGGCGAGCCCCTGGGCGAGCGCCACGTCTTCTGGAATTTCGTCTCCTCGCGCCGCGAGCGCATCGAGCAGGCCAAGGCCGACTGGCAGGCCGGGCGCTTTGCGCTGCCCCCCGACGACCGGGACGAATGGATTCCCCTGCCGGGCTGATACAACACCGCCGCCCCAATCTGGCGCATTTCTTTACCGAATGTTGCCGGGGGGATGCACAATCGGGCCAGCCATCCTCAACCGCCCTCATGTCCCTGTTCGACAGACTCATCGGCAGCCGCCAGACCCCGCCACCTTCGCCCCACGAGCGCTCCAGGGCGCAGCGGCAGGCTGCGCTGGGCGACTCCGACAGCGCGCATCTCGCGGCACGCCTGATGCGCGCGCCCACGGCGCTGATGCAGCTGGGGGAAGCGGAAGCGCTGACCGTGGTCGGCTTCATGCAGCCCAAGTGGTTCGATGCCGGCACCACCATCATCCGCCAGGGCGACCACACCAACACCGGCTTCATGGTGCTGATCCTGGAGGGCGAGGTCACGGTCGAGACCGTGATGGCCAGCCGCACGCAGCCGCGCACACTAACCGTGCTGGGCCCGGGCAGCCTGATCGGCGAGATGGCCCTGGTGGCCGGGGGAGCCCGCTCGGCCTCGTGCGTGGCCACCAGCGCGCTCAAGTGCGCGGTGCTCACGCGCGAAGCCCTGGAGGCGCTGACCCGCGAACAACCCACCACGGCCGCCAAGCTGATGACGGCGGTGGCGCAACGCCTGGCCGAACGCCTGCGCGAGAGCGACCACAAGCTGGAGATCTACAGCAAGCTCGTCCAGACCATGCAGGAAGAGATCGACAAGCTGATGCCGACGCCGGACAAACGCAAGGCCGGCCCGGGGTAGTTTCCCGCGCCGCACAAAGACACGGCGGCACCGATGTGGCATTCTTTGGGCAGGCGGCCCAAGAGGAGACACACATGCCAGACAGCAAAGCCACCGATCTGCTGGTGCAGTACGCCCGCTACCACCGCGATCCGCGCAATATCGCCACGCACTACGCGGGCATCCCCCTGATCGTGTTCGCCATCGGCGTGCTGCTGGCGCGCCTGTCGTGGCCCGTGGGCAACTGGACGTTCAGCGCGGACGTCCTGGCCTTCGTCCTCGCCACGATCTGGTACCTGCGCCAGGGCCAGTCCGTACTGGTGCTGGCCAACATCGTCGCCATGGGCGTGCTGCTGGCCATCGCCCATCCGCTGGGTCGGGCACCATGGGCCACCTGGCTGGCCGCCGGGCCGGGTGTGTTCGTGCTCGGCTGGATCCTGCAGTTCATCGGTCACTACTGGGAAGGCCGCAAGCCGGCCTTCGTCGACGACCTGCGCGGTCTGCTGGTGGGGCCGCTGTTCGTGACCGCCGAGGTCTGGTTCCTGCTCGGCGGCGGCCGTGCCCTGCGCGAGCACATCGACCGCCAGGCCGGTCCGGTCGCCCGACAGACCCCGCGCAAGCCCCAGAGCGCCTGAACTCCGTCAGCGCAGCGGCTGCCGCGCCACGCTGGCCGGTGCCGTCCTGGCGCTCCAGACCATGGTGAGCGCCAGGATACTCATCACCACGCCGAGCGACACCGCCACCGGGATCTTAAACACATCGATCAGCATCATCTTGCCGCCGATGAACACCAGGATAACGGCCAGCCCGTAGTTGAGCAGGTGAAAGCGGCTGGCCGCCGCCTGCAGCAGGAAGAACATCGCGCGCAGGCCCAGGATGGCCAGCACATTGCTGGTCAGCACGATGAACGGGTCACGCGTGATGGCGAAGATGGCCGGGATCGAATCCACGGCGAAGATCACGTCGGTCAGTCCCACCATGGCAATCACCATCAGCAGCGGCGTGGCGATCTTCTTGCCATTCTCGATGGTGAAAAAGCGCTCGCCGTCGTAACCCCGGCTCACGGGCATGACACGGCGCAGCAGCCGGAGGGCCGGGTTGTCGTCCAGCCCCTGCTCGTCCTGGCCGGCCGAGCGCCACATCTTGACCCCGGTGAGCACCAGGAAGGCACCGAACACGTACAGGATCCAGTGGAACTGCGCCAGCAGCCAGCCACCGGCCACGATCATCACGGTGCGCAGCACGATGGCCCCCAGGATGCCGAACATGAGCACCCGCTTCTGGAACGCCGTCGGCACCGCGAAGTGGTTGAAGATCAGCAGAAAGACGAAGATGTTGTCGACCGCTAGGCTCTTCTCGATCAGATAGCCGGCGAGAAACTCCAGCGACTTTTCATTGGCCAGCGCGGTCGAGCCACTCACGTCCTTGACCGCCCACCACAGCAGGCCGTTGAAGACCAGGCTCACGCCCACCCAGGCCAGCGACCAGTGCAGCGCCTCCCGTACACCCACCTCGTGGGCACCCTGCTTTTTCAGCACGACGAAATCGACAAACAGCGCCGCCAGCACAAAGCAGACGAACACGAGCCAGAGCCACAGGGGCGCGATGGTTTCCATGAGCGGGACCTCGGAAGGAATGGTGTTGACAGGCAAACACCCTCCAAGGTCTCGTCGGGCCGCGGCGGCTGCGCCCCGGCTGGCTGCCCGGCGGCCGGTAAAGGCCGCGTACTGACGGACACCCGATCCGCGACGGCCGGGCTGCGACACCCGGGGCGGATGGACTACTCCCCTTGACGGGAAGCCTCCATTCTGGACTTCGAATCAGTCGATGACAATGCGAGAATTATTCAGTTTTTCCCTGAATATCGATGGCGCGGTATCACTGTGCAGATCGTGGTGGTCATGTCCGGCGATCAGGTGCGCGCCACCTTCGCCCCGCGCGACACGCCCTCCGCCGACGACAGCGCGAGCCACGCCCGGAAACCCCGGACGGCGTAGTAAGACTGTGCGCCGTTGTGGTAGATGAACACCCGCCCGTAGCGTCGGTCACCAAACAATGCCCCGCCTTGCGCACGCAATCCGTCCGGGGTCAGCAGCCAGCTCGAGGTCCGGGTGTCGAATTCGCCGATCCGCTGCAGGGCGTGGTACTGGGCCTCGGTGAGCAGGCTAACGCCCATCGCGGCGGCCATCTCCCGGGCGCTGCCCGCCGGCCTGGGCTCCTTGCGCGATTGCAGGGCTTCGCCGTCGTAGCAGAGGCTGCGGCGCCCGGCCGGGCTTTCGGCCGCGCAGTCGCAGAACACGATCTGACCCGGGCCGCCCATGCCGTCGGCGCTGCCCAGCTCCACCACGTCGGGCTCGCCACCGCTGGCCTCCATGGCGCGCAGGCTACGCAGGGCGTGCGTGTCGGCCTCCAGGCGCGAAGCCACGGTACTCCACACCCATCCGGGGTGGCGGTGCATGTGCCGCTCGAACCGCGCCCTGAGCGCCTGCAGCAGTTCCTCGCGTTCGTGACCCGTCATGGTGAACCATGATGAAAGCTCCGCGCCCTGCCGTCAACCGGACAGGGGCGAGCGTGGGCGGCTCACTTGTAGCGGGAGGCCGTCGCCAGCACGGCGGCGGTCATGCGCGAGACGCAGACCAGGCGCTGCGCCTCGTCACGGATGAGGATCTCCCACACCTGTGTCGTGCGGCCCAGGTGCAGGGGTCTTGCGGTGCCATACACCCAGCCCGAACCCGCCGCCCGGACATGGTTGGCATTGATCTCCTGGCCGACGCAGTGAAAGCGCGAATCGTCGACGGTGTGGGCGGCCGCCCAGGACGCCAGCGTTTCCGCCAGCACCAACGACAGGCCTCCGTGCAGCACACCGGCCGGCTGGCGGGTGCGCTCGTCCACCGGCATGCGCCCGCGGAGAAAGTCCGGGCCGGCCTCGGTGATCTCGATGCCGACATGGGCGTTCGCCGTCTGCCGACCCCGCTCGTTGAGCTCGGCCGGGTCGGGCCATTTGAACCAGATGGAAGTGCTCTCGCTCGTCATGCGTGTTTCCGGCCACCCGCCGGTCGCAGATGGCACCCGCCTCAGGCCGACGCGGCCGCCTCTTCGCGGTAGAAAAGCGGTTTGCGCGGCGCCATCGCGCCCACGGCGTCGTGGATGGCGCCGATGTGCTGGGGCGTGGTGCCGCAGCAGCCGCCGACGATGTTCACCAGCCCCTCGGCGGCAAACTCGCGGATCAACCGACTCGTGACATCGGGCGTTTCGTCGAAGCCGGTGTCGCTCATGGGATTGGGCAGGCCGGCGTTGGGGTAGCAGCTGATGAAGGTATCGCCGGCCACCTTGGCCAGCTCCTGGATGTAGGGCCGCATCAGCGTGGCCCCCAGCGCGCAGTTCAGCCCCACGGCCAGCGGCTGCACGTGCCGCACGCTGGCCCAGAAGGCGGTGACCGTCTGGCCACTGAGGATGCGCCCCGAGGCATCGGTGACGGTGCCGCTGATGAGCACCGGCAGACATTCGCCGCTGTCGTCGAAATACTGCTCGATGGCGAACAGCGCCGCCTTGGCATTGAGGGTGTCGAAAATGGTCTCGACCAGCAACACGTCGGCACCACCCTCGACCAGCCCCTTGGTCTGCTCGTAGTAGGCCGCGCGCAGCTGCTCGAAGGTGACGTTGCGGGCGCCGGCGTCGTTGACGTCGGGGCTGATGCTGGCGGTCCTGGGCGTGGGGCCGAGCGCGCCGGCCACGAAACGCGGCTTGTCGGGCGTGCTGAACTTGTCGCAGGCCGCGCGGGCGATGCGGGCCGAGGCCACGTTCATCTCGTAGGCCAGATCGGCCATGTCGTAGTCTTCCTGCGCGATGCGGGTGGCGCCGAAGGTGTTGGTCTCGATCATGTCGGCGCCGGCGGCCAGATAGCCTTCGTGGATGTCGCGGATGACATCCGGCCGGGTCAGGCTCAGCAGCTCGTTGTTGCCCTTGACGTCCTTGTGGAAGTCCTTGAAACGGTCACCGGCCCCGTCGGGGCCGGTGTAGCCCTCGCCGCGGTACTGCGCCTCGCCCAGCTTGAAGCACTGGATCATGGTCCCCATCGCGCCGTGCAGGATGACGATGCGTTGCTTGAGGATCTCGGGCAGCGCCTGGGCGCGGGTATAGACGTGCGGCTTCATCCCCCGGATTGTAGGGAACCGGGCATTTCAGGTGTGCTTGCGCAGGAATGCCTCCACCACCGTCGTCAGCGCGATCGGGGTTTCGTCCATCGGATAGTGACCGGCGTTGGCCATCACCTGCAGCTCGGCCCTGGGATAGTGCTCCATCCAGGTGGCACGGCAGGTGGCCTCGCCCAGGGCGGGGTCGTACTGGCCGGGCACGACCAGCACCGGCACGTCGCGGCCCTTCACGCGCCCCAGGAAGTCGGTCTTGGCCCAGGCCGTGAGGTAGGCGCCGAACGCCTCCGCGTCCGAAGTGGCCAGGGACTGCGCCACCATGGCGTCGAGCCAGGTGCCCGTCAGGCGGTTACCGGTGGTCAGGTCGAGGATGCCGCGGCGCGCCGCCGGTTCCTTTTCCGCGCTGGAGAAGAACGCCCAGCCCTGCTCGTCAAACGGCACCCCGCTGGCCGGCACCGGCGTCACGCCCACCAGCGCCTGCACGCGTTCAGGCGCATCGGCCAGCACGTGCTGGATGGCCATGCCGCCCATCGAGTGGCCGATGAGGGCAAAGCGCTGCCAGCCGAGCTGGTCGGCCAGGGCCAGGGCATCCTGGGCGATCTGGGCCATGGTGTAGGGGCCGCCGCTGCCGCGACGCGCGCCGTAGCCACGGTAGTCCATGAAGGCGTAGCTGAAGCCCTTGCGGTCCAGGTGATCGACAAAAGGCCCCCAGCCGCGGGCATGGCCGAACCAGCCATGCAGCGCGATGACCTTGCGCGGGCCGTCGCCGACGACATGGGGAGCGGGGATGTTGGACGTTGTTGTGTTCATGCAGCTTGTCTCCTGGTTTCAGGGAAGGGGTCGGCCGGTGCCGGATGGCCCGGCGCCGGCGGCCAAACACGCGCCCGGGCGCGATTGGCGACAATATAGGCCATGAAAGACATGCTCCCCACGGATGCCTGGGCCTGGCTGCAGGCCGAAACCGAACGCCGGAAGGCCCTGGGCCTGGAGCCACCGCTTTTCATCGATGTGCGCATGGAAATCGAGTCGCTGTACGTGGGCCGCCCGCCCGGGGTCGAGAACATCCCCTGGTATGAATACCCCGACCTGACGCCCGATCCGGCACGCTTTGCCGCCGCGGTGGAGGCCGAGGCCGGCAGCAAGGACCGGCCGATCCTGCTGATCTGCCGCAGCGGCAAGCGCACGCGCGATGCGGGCACCGCGCTGGAAGCGGCCGGCTTTACCGACGTGTCGCACGTGCTGCACGGCTTCGAGGGTGAACTCGACGACAACTTCCGACGCTCGACGGTCAACGGCTGGCGCTTCGAGGGCCTGCCCTGGGAGCAGATGTAACCTGTGTCACTGATCGGGATATCCCCCGAGGGCGAGATCCTCGAAGCCTGCGCCGGCGTGCTGCAGGAGGTGTTCGGCTACGAGGCCTTCCGCGGCCCGCAGGCGCAGATCGTCACCCACGTGAGCGAAGGCGGCGACGCGCTGGTGCTCATGCCCACCGGCGGCGGCAAGAGCCTGTGCTACCAGATCCCGGCCATCGTGCGCCAGCGCGCGGGCCACGGCGTCACCATCGTGGTGTCGCCGCTGATCGCGCTCATGCACGACCAGGTGGGCGCGCTGGTCGAAACCGGTGTGGACGCGGCCTTCCTCAACTCCAGCCTGAGTCTGGACGAGGCACAGGACGTGGAGCGGCGCCTGCGCCGCGGCGAGCTGACGCTGCTGTATGTGGCGCCGGAGCGCCTGAACACGCCCCGCTTCCTGGCCCAGCTCGATGCCCTGCACGAGCGCGGGAAGCTGGCGCTGTTCGCCATCGACGAGGCGCACTGCGTCAGCCAGTGGGGACACGACTTCCGGCCCGAGTACCGCGAACTGGCCCTGCTCAGCGAACGCTACCCCGGTGTGCCGCGCATCGCGCTGACGGCCACGGCCGACGACCTCACGCGCGAGGATATCGTCACGCACCTGCAGCTGCAGGACGCACGGCGCTTCGTGAGCAGCTTCGACCGGCCCAACATCCGATACACCATCGTCGAACGCAAGGACGGCACCGAGCAGCTGCTGCGCTTCATTCGCGACGAGCACACGCACGCACGGGGCCACGACGCGGGCATCGTCTACTGCCAGTCGCGCAAGCGGGTGGAGGACATCGCCGCCCAGCTCAACGCCCACGGTCTCAACGCCCTGCCCTACCACGCGAGACTGGAGCCTTCACTGCGCCAGCAGCACCAGGACCGCTTCCTGCGCGAGGAGGGCCTGATCATGGTGGCCACCATCGCCTTCGGCATGGGCATCGACAAGCCCGACGTGCGCTTCGTGGCCCACGTCGACCTGCCCAAGTCGATCGAGGGCTACTACCAGGAAACCGGCCGCGCCGGCCGCGACGGCGAAGCGGCCGAGGCCTTCATGTGCTACGGGCTGGGCGACCTCGTGCTGCTGCGGCAGATGATCCAGCAGGGCGACTCCAGCGAGGAGCGCAAGCGCCTGGAGCACCGCAAGCTCGATGCCCTGGTCGGCTACTGCGAAACCATGCGCTGCCGCCGCCAGGTGCTGCTGGCAAACTTCGGCGAGGACTATCCCCAAGCCTGCGGCAACTGCGACAACTGCCTCACGCCGCCGAAGGCCTGGGACGGCACCGAGGCCGCACGCAAGGCGCTCAGTTGCGTCTACCGCACCGGCCAGCGCTTCGGCGCCGCGCACCTGATCGACGTGCTGCGCGGCAGCGACGGCGAGCGGGTGCGCCAGTTCGGCCACGACCGGCTCAGCGTCCACGGCGTCGGCAAGGAACTCGACGCCCGCGCGTGGCGCGGGGTGTTCCGCCAGCTGGTGGCGATGGGCCTGCTCGATGTCGACGCCGAGGGCCACGGCGGCCTGCGCCTGACCGAATCCAGCCGGCCTGTCCTCACCGGCGGCCAGACGGTGATGCTGCGGAAGGTCGAGAAGACCCGCGCCCGCAGCGACGGCGGCCGCCGCCCGGTGGAGGACCTGCCCGACGAGGACGTTCCTGTCTTCAACGCACTGCGCGGCCTGCGTGCCCGGCTGGCACGCGAACAGAACGTGCCGGCCTACGTGGTCTTCCACGACAGCACCTTGCGCGCGATCGCCCGCGAGCGCCCATCGACGCGGCCCCAGCTCTCCCGCGTGGAGGGCATCGGCGCGGCCAAGGTCGAACGCTACGGAGACGCCGTGCTCGAGGTGCTCGCCGAGATCGAGCAGGCGTACTGAGCCTGCTGGCCCGCGGCGCCGGGATCAACCGCTCACTGCGTCCGACCTGTCGCTAGTTCACCGTGCACGTCAGGCTCAGGGTCAGCGCGCTGTTCGCCGGGAACGTGGCGACCGTGACGCCCGCATCCGACTGTAGCGCCGCGACACTCATCGCCGGGCATACCGCTCCCCCCGCGCCACTGCAACTCACGCTCTGGCAGGTCATTCCGACCGGAGGCGGATCGCGGATGACCGCGTTGCCGGCTGCCGCTGGCCCGTTGTTGCGGACCACGATGGTATAGACAGTCTGCGCGCCCGACAGCAGCGCAGTGCTGGCATTGTCCTTGGTGATCGACAGGTCGGCCTGCAACTGCAGCACCAGGTTGCCGCTCGCCGTGTCGTTAGCGGTGTCATAGTCGTTGTTGGTGGCGTCAGCATCGCCGTCGGGGAAACTGCGATCGAGCACCAGCCGGACCGGATACGTTCCCGGATCGGTCGGCGACTGTACGCTCACCGGGAACGTGAAGGCGAGACCTCCGCCCTCCCCGCCCGGCGCGGGCGAGCCCGCGAGGGTACTGGTGATTCCGCACGACACCACCTGCCCGGCAACGGTGCAGCCCGGCACGGCGGTCGCCACCCAGCCCGCAGGCAGGGTGACGGTCAGAATGAAGCGGTCGCGCGCGAGCACATCGCCAGGGCCCATATTGACCGCGCGCACGGTCACGTTGCGCGTCTGCCCATAAGCGGTGTAGACCTCGGCGGGCGTCTCGATGGCCACCCGGATGTCCGGGCGGCCGTTGATCTCGAGCGTGCAGGACGCGTCGACC
>JAEZLX010000008.1 GCA_023415035.1 Pseudomonadota bacterium
GATCGCGCCCAGCAGGTCGGGATGGTCGGCGCTGCGCTGTACCTGGATGGCGGTGATGTCCTCGCCCGGCAAGGACTGCCAGCCGAATCGGGTGTTCGTACCGCCGATGTCGGCCAGCAACCGGGGATAGGGGGCCGTGGAAACTGTGGCTGTGGCAAAGGCCGGCAACTCGGATCCTCCCAGTTCAGACGAGATACCCGATCAGGCTCGCCAGCAGGCTCAGCACGATGGTCGTCATCAGCGGGATGTACCACTCGCGGCCGAACAGACGGAAGCGCAGATCGCCCGGCAGGCGCCCGAAGCCCAGCCGTTGCAGCAGCGGCGTGAACCAGCTGATCAGCACCAGCGCCAGGAAAATGACGATCATCCAGCGGATCATGGCCTGCGCCTACAGACGGTGCGAGCGGTCGCCCGCGGAAAAACCGACTGGCGACCACCCGGCCACGGACGCCGCGGGTGCCAGACCGATCACCTTGAACAGCTCGCCCATCTCATGCTCGTTGACCAGCTTCGTCATCATCGCCGCCTCGCGCGGGCCGGAGCCCTCCGCCGCCTCAAGCAATCCGGCGTTGATCAGAAAGCGTCCCTGGCTGGTGTAGCCCAGCACTTCCAGGCCGGCGTCCTGAGCCGCCAGCGCGATGCCCGTGAAGTTGACGTGGGCGGTGATGTCCTTCAGGCCCAGGTCCACCAGCGGGTCGTCGTCGCTGCGGTGCGCGCGGTGGCACATCAGCGTGCCCATGTAGCGCTGCGGGTGGTAGTACTCGGCCTCGGGAAAGCCATAGTCGATGAAAAAACCGGCCCCGCGCGTCCAGCACTCGGCCAGCGTTCGGATGAAGGCCTCGGCCTGCGGGTGAATCTCGGTCAGGTAGTCGTGCCCGCCCTCGATCTCGACCGGCGGCCGCAGCGCCGTGGGCCGGTCTGACCAGACCAGGGGCGCGTCCGCCCCGGCGCCATCGCCGGCCAGGCCCACACCTCGCTGGTGCCACACGCTGCCGGCACGCACCAGCAGCTGCACGGGCATCGCATCCAGCACCTCGTTGCCCAGGACGATGCCTTCCATCCGCTCGGGCAGGCGATCCGCCCAGTGGACGCGCCCGGCATGGGAGGCCAGCATGGCCTGCTGGCGCGCGCGCAGGCTGCCCGAGACGTCCACGATGGTGTAGCGGGCAGGCGGCACGCCCAGCACGCCCAGCTCGTCCAGCACCTGGCAGGCCAATGCCCCCGTGCCCGCGCCAAACTCCCAGACCTCGGACACGCCGGTGGCCTGCATGGCTTGTGCCACCTGGCGCGCCAGTGTGCGGCCGAACAGGGGCGAGAGCTCCGGTGCGGTGACGAAGTCGCTGCCCTGGCCATCGGCCCCGGCAGGCATCTGGCCGAACTTGGGCGTCGCGTTCGCGTAGTAGCCCAGGCCCGGCTCGTACAGCGCCATGGCCATGAAGCGGTCGAACGGCAGCCAGCCGCCGGCCTCGCGAATGGCCTTGCGCACCCGTGTCAACAGGGTGCCCGGTACACTAGCTGGTTCGCTTGAAGCGTCATCGAGGGGCCTGGCCCCGGCTGCTGGCGTCATCCTGATATTGTCCCTCATGCCCGTGAACACCTCCACCGGACACCACCGAACCGCGCTCGTCACTGGCGCCGGCAGGCGCCTGGGCCGGGAGATCGCCCTGGCGCTGGCCGGGCGCGGCTGGAATCTTGCCATCCATTACCGGCAGTCGGCCGAGGAGGCCCGCCAGACCGTGCTCGATTGCGAGCAGGCCAGCGGCCGCGCGGGCAGCGCCCACGCCTTTGCGGCCGACCTCGCCGACGAAGGCGCCACGCGCGCGCTGCTGCCGGCGGTGGCCGCGCATTTCGGCCGCGTGGACGCGGTGGTCAACAACGCCTCGCTGTTCGAGTACGACGATGCCGCGAGCTTCGGCTACGCGCAGATGGACGCCCACCTGCGCAGCAACACCGGCGCGCCCATCGTGCTGGCGCAGGCGCTGGCCGCGCATCTGGAAGCCGCCGACGACGGCCGCGACGGCGCCGTGGTCAACCTGCTCGACCAGAAGTTGTGGAACCTCAACCCCGACTTCCTGAGCTACACGCTGTCCAAGGCGGCGCTGGAAGCAGCCAACGGCATGCTGGCGCTGGCGCTGGCGCCGCGCGTGCGCGTGGTGGGGGTGGCGCCCGGCCTCACACTGACCAGCCACCTGCTCAGCGACGAGCGCTTCGAGCAGCTGCACCGCCAGTCGCCCCTGGGGCGCTCGTCCACCCCGGAGGACGTGGCGGCCACCGTGGCCTTCGCGCTGGAAAACCGCTCCATCACCGGCACCACGCTACTGGTGGACGGCGGCCAGCACCTGCAGCGCTTCGAGCGCGATTTTTCCCTGATGTGAGTGAACGAGGCCCGAGCCATGACCGTTCCTGCGCCGACCTATGCCGGCAACCAGATCCTGACCCTGACCGGCCTGCGCTTTGACGCCAACCTGGGCATCCTCGACCACGAAAAGACGGCGCCGCAGCCGATTCAGGTGGATGCCGAGCTCAACCAGGGCACACAGCCGCTGCTGCCCAAGGACGACGACATCGGCCACGTGCTCGACTACCGCAAGGTGCGCCAGATCATCATTGACGAGTGCACCGCCGAGCACGTCAACCTGCTGGAGAGCCTGATCGGCAAGCTGTCCCGGCGCCTGATGCAGCTGCCCGGCGTGATCGGCGTACGCGTGCGCATCGCCAAGCTGGAAATCTTCGACGACTGTGAAGTGGCCATCCGCATGGAATGCGGGCAGTGGTGACCTCAAGACATGACCATGACCCCCGAGAAACTCGCCTTCGAAAACCGCAAGCTCGAGAAGAGCCTGTGCCGCGAGGTCGGCCGCGCCATCGTGGACTACAACATGATCGAGGAAGGCGACCGCGTGATGGTGTGCCTCTCCGGCGGCAAGGACAGCTACGGGCTGCTCGACATCCTGATGAAGCTGCAGGCACGCGCGCCGGTGAACTTCGAGCTTATCGCGGTCAACCTCGACCAGAAGCAGCCGGGCTTTCCCGCCCATGTGCTGCCCGAGTACCTCTCGAAACTGGGCATCCGCTTCCACATCGAGACGCAGGACACCTACTCCATCGTCAAGGACAAGATCCCCGAGGGCAAGACCATGTGCAGCCTGTGCAGCAGGCTGCGCCGCGGCATCCTGTACCGCGTCGCGCGCGAGCTGGGGGCAACCAAGATCGCGCTGGGCCACCACCGCGACGACATGCTGCAGACGCTGTTCCTGAACATGTTCTTCGGCGGCAAGCTCAAGGGCATGCCTGCCAAGCTGGTCAGCGACAACGGCGACTTCATGGTGATCCGTCCGCTGGCCTACGTGCCCGAGAAGGACCTGATCCGCTGGGCCGAGTACCGCCAGTTCCCCATCATCCCGTGCACGCTCTGCGGCAGCCAGGAAAACCTGCAGCGCAAGCAGGTGGGCAATCTGCTGCGCGAATGGGACAAGCAGTACCCCGGTCGGCTGGAGAACATGCTGCACGCGCTGCAGAATGTGGTGCCCAGCCACCTGATGGACCGCGCGCTCTACCCTTTCGAGACCATCCGCGCCACCGGCGAGGCCAGCGAGAACGGCGACAAGACCTTCGACGAGGAGCCGATCCAGGCGCCACCACGGATCCGCGACGATGACATCGACGAGGGGAACGAAGCCACACCGCCCCGGGTCATACCGATCACCGCGACCTGAGAAAGCGGAGGCCTGCCCTATGCCGTCCACCACCATCGCCGCACGCCGCACGCCTCTCCTGGCCGCCCTGCTGGCCGTGCTCCTGCTGCTGGGTGGCTGCGCAGGCGTCATCCGTGTGGATTCGCAGGTCGAGAGCTTTGCCAGCTGGGACCCGAGCGCCGGTCTGCCCCAGGCACCGCAACGCTATCAGTTCGAGCGGCTGCCCTCGCAGCATGAGCGCCCCAACACGCGCGGACAGGACGACCTGGAGCAATGGACCCGCGAAGAGCTCGCCGCGCATGGCTGGCAGCTGGCGCCGGCGGACGAAGCCGTCCCTGCCTGGCACGTTGCGGTGCACGCGCAGTCGCTGCGCGCGCCCTACGCGCCGTGGGAAGTGCCGCCCGGCGGTTTCTGGCCCAGTGTCGGTCTCTACGGCGGATCGGGCCGAGCCGGATTCGGGATGAGCTTCGGCTGGCCCATCCATCCGATGTGGGGTGTCACTCCCTACTTCTACCGTCAGGTCTCGATCGTGATCCGCGACGCGGCCACGGGCAAGGTCGCCTACGAAACCAGTGCCACCCATGACGGCCGCTGGAACGGGACCCCCGATCTCTGGCGCGCCATGATCCGCGCCGCACTGACCGGATTCCCGGCACCGCCCAAGGGCGTGCACCAGGTCAACATCGACCTGCCCCGCTAAGTCTGTCTTCCCCATTCTGATCCACCGTGCAAGTCACCCGCATCCTGGCCGTGCGCCATGGAGAAACCGACTGGAACCGCGAAACCCGCATCCAGGGCCACACCGACATCGGGCTCAACGCCAACGGCCTTGCACAAGCCCGTCGCCTGGGCAAGGCACTACGTGACGAGCCGCTGGCCGCCATCTACTCCAGCGACCTTGACCGGGCCCGCGCCACGGCCGAGGCTGTGGCGGTGCACCACGGGATCCCCGTGGGGACCGATGCCGGACTGCGCGAGCGCGGCTTCGGGCGCCTCGAAGGCCTGACCTGGGCGGAGATCGAGTCCCTCCACCCCGACGATGCCCTGGCCTGGCGCAAGCGTCACCCGGAGTTTGCACCGCCGGGCGGTGAATCGCTGCTGCGCTTTCGGGAGCGAATCGTGTCCACCGTGCACACCCTGGCGGCACGCCACCTGGGCCAGCAGGTGCTGATCGTGGTACACGGTGGCGTGCTTGACGTGCTCTACCGCGACGCCACCCGCCAGGACCTCCAGGCCCCGCGCGCCTGGGAACTGCCCAACACCGCCGTCAACCGGCTGATCTGGAGCCCGGAAGGGCTTGGCCTGGTGGGCTGGGCTGACACCAGCCACCTGCAGGACGCCTCACTCGACGAAGCCGCCGCCTGACACGGTCCCTGCGGCCTGCCCGGCCGGGCAAGCCGGCGTCTCAATCGCGGGCAGCCACGACCCGGTACACCACGGCACCAACGATGCCTCCCACAATGGGCGCGACCCAGAACAGCCATAGCTGGCCCAAAGCCGCGGTATCGGCAAACAGTGCCACGCCAGTGCTGCGGGCCGGGTTGACCGACGTGTTGGACACCGGGATGCTCACCAGGTGGATCAGCGTCAGGCACAGGCCAATGGCCAGCGGCGCGAAGCCGGCGGGCACGCGTTCGTCGGTCGCCCCCATGATGACGAACAGGAAGATGGCCGTCATGACGACCTCGCACACCAGCACCGCAGCCAGCGAATACCCCCCGGGTGACAGCTCGCCGAAGCCGTTGCTGGCAAAGCCCCCCGCCACGAAACCGGGTTTCCCGCTGGCTATCAAGTACAGCACCGCCGCGGCAGCCACCGCCCCCAGCACCTGCGCGATCACGTAAGGCAGCAGGTCGCCGGCCCTGAAGCGTCCGCCGGCCCACAGGCCGAACGAGACCGCAGGATTCAGATGGCATCCGGACACATGCCCGACCGCATAGGCCATGGTCACCACCGTCAGGCCAAATGCCAGCGATACACCCGCCAGGCCAATGCCGACCTCGGGAAAAGCGGCGGCCAGCACCGCGCTGCCACAACCGCCCAGCACCAGCCAGAACGTTCCAATGAATTCGGCCAACAGCTTTTTCATTCGAGCAACTCCCATGAACGAGCCACGGCCACCATGGCCTGGCCAATCACCGGGGCTGTCGGGCTCCCGGCCGTGCAGCGGATTATTTCCGCGCACCTGGGGCATCTGAAGCCCGAAGGATTAAGTCAAACAGATTAAACCAGACTTGCGCCGACTATTTCACGCATCATGGGATGCCTGCGGCCGCGGCCGCGCCACCTTCCTGCGGCGGCACCGGTCCGTCATGCGCGATGCGCCCGTCCACCAGCGTCACGAGACGGTCGCAACGCGCGGCAAGGCGCGGGTCATGTGTCACGACGACGAAGGAAACTCCGCGCTCGCGGTGCAACTGCCGCAGCAGGCCGAACACCTCATCGGAGGAGGCCGTGTCGAGGTTCCCGGTGGGTTCATCGGCCAGCACCAGTGGCGGTGTCATCATCAGCGCGCGCGCGATGGCCACGCGTTGCTGCATGCCGCCGGACAGCTCAGCGGGGTGCTTGTGCATGGCATGCGCCAGGCCCACGGAATCGAGCAATTCACGCGCCCGCGCCAGCGCCGCGCTGTCCACCCGCCCCTTGGACATCAGCACGGGCATGGTCACGTTCTCCAGCGCCGTGAACGCCGGCAGCAGGTGGTGGAACTGGAACACGAAGCCCAGCAGGTGACGGCGCCTGAGCGCCAGACCGGTATCGTCCAGCGATTGCACGGGCTCACCCCGCAGACGATAAACGCCCGAGGTCATGCGCTCCAGCAGACCCAGGATGTTGAGCAGCGTGCTCTTGCCCGAGCCCGATGGCCCCATCAGCGCGACAAACTCGCCGCTGTCCACGCGCAGCGTGATGCCGTGCAGCACCTCAGTGTCGGACGGCAGGCCCACGTTGTAGCGTTTGCGCAGGTCCTCCAGCTCGATCAGGGGCTGCGATGGGGCATGGAACACGGGCGGCATGAGACTTCCCTCCATCAGACCCGAATGGCCTGTGCAGGGTCCATGGATGCCGCACGGCGCGCTGGGGCGATGGCCGCGAGCACCCCGCAGACCGTCGCGAGCACAGCCGTCTGCAGCGCCAGCCCCGACGGCAAATCGAGCTGGAACAGGGGCAGCCCGTCGGAGCCTCGCACGAAGGCGGAGAACAGCCAGATCAGCAGGAATGCCAGCATCAATCCGAACAGCGACCCCACCGAGCCCAGTATCGCTCCTTGCAACAGGAACACGCGGGAAATTTGCGACCGCGTCGCGCCCATGGCACGCAGGATGCCAATCTCGCGCCCCTTCTGCACCACCGACACCACTAGCACACTGGCAATGCCCAGTACAACCACCACCAGCACCACCCCGCGGATCACACCCGTGCTGACCGACTGCGCGTTCAGCGCCGACAGCAGCTGTGCATTGGTCTCCTGCCAGCTTTCGACCTTGTACGGATAGCGCCGGCGCAGCTCCTCGGCCACCGCCTGCGCCGCCCAGACGTCACGCAGGCTCAGGTCGATGCTGGACACACCGCCAGGAAGCTCCAGCAGACTTTGCGCGTCACGCAGCGGCATGATGACCACGCGCCGGTTGAGTTCGAGCGCGCCCATGTCCACCAAGGCCGACACGCGCACCGTCTCGCTCACGGCTGCCGCCTGCACCGTGAGCCGGTCGCCCACGCGCAGGCCCAGGTCTTGCGCCAGCTGGCTCCCGACGATCGCTTCGCCCGGTCCCAGCCGTCCCTGGCCACTGACCAGCTTGCTGCGCAACCCCACGATGCGTTCGTAACGCTCCAGCTCGACCCCCATCACCGACACCGACTGCGAGGCCTCGCCGCGCAGCGCCAGCCCGCCTCCCGAGACCATGGGCGACACACCTGCCATGCCCGGCATCTTCTCCAGCAGCGGCATCAGCAACTGCCAGTTGGGCACGGAACGCAGGCGCTGGGCCCGCGGCTGCACATCCGACAGGCGATTTTCGTCCTGCGCGCGCTCGGCCGCGGGCGTCACCACGTCGTCGAGCGGCTGCAGCACGACGTGCGCCTGTGAGCCCAGCGTCTTGGTCACGGTGCTGGCCTGCAGCGCGCTGATCAGCACCGAGATGTAGGTGATCACCGCCACCCCCGCCGCCACGCCGACCATGATCAGCACGGTCTGCATGCGGCCCTCGCGCAGGAACCGCAGGGCCACCGGCGCTTCGAACCCGAGCCATGCCTTGTTCATGCGCGCTCAGCGCCCCATCGCGTTGACCAGGGCCGGCCCGGCGCCCGAGGTGCCCGTGGCCGCCTGGGCCTTGCCCGCACGCACCCGCTGACCATCCTCGAAACCGTCACCCAGCAGCACCAGGTCGCCATCCACCAGGCCTTCGGTCACCTCGACCGCGTCCAGCGTGCGCAGCCCCAGGCGCACCGTGCGTTGCCGTGCCCGCCCGTCGTAGAGCACCCACACGGAAGCCGCCTCGCCACCACTGCCGGCCACCGTGTCCGCAGCCTCACGCAAGGCAGCCAGCGGCAGCACCAGCGCGCGCTCGCGTCGCCCGGTTTCGATCTCGATCGACAGGCTCATGTCCTCGCGCAGGAAGGCAGGACCAGCGCCGTCCAGCGCAAAGCGCACTTCGACCGCCCCCCTCTGCGCATCCACGGCCGGCGCGATGGATAGCACGGTGGCCCGAAAACGCTGCGAAGGGAAGGCATCGGCCACAACCGCCGTCGTTTGACCCGGCTGCACCTGTTCCAGGAAGCGCTCGTCCATCTGTGCCTTGATCTGCGTCGGGCCGGACAGCGCCAGGATCATGAGCGCCTTGCCGGGCTGCACGATCTGACCGGGCTCGACATCGCGGATCAGCACGCGCCCGTCAGCTGGCGCATGGACAGTAGCCTGCGCCAGCCTGGCACGTGCGGCCTCGGCCGCAGCCTGCGCCACAGCCTGTTGCGCACGAGCCTGCGCCAGATCGGCACCTGATTCCTCCACCGCCCGGGTTTGCGCCAGCGCACCATCGCGCTGGGCACGCGCCACATCCAGTGTGCGCCGCACCTCGTCCATGCGAGAAGCACTCAGGAAGCCCTGCTGCACCAGCTGCTCGGTCCGTTTCAGCTCCGCTTCGGCCGCGCGAAGGCTTGCCTCCGCCTGGGCCACGGCGGCTGCGGCCGCCGCACGGCCCGTACTGCGCAGACCCTGCAACAGCGCACGCGCCTGCTGCTCACCCGCCTCGGCCTGCACGAGCGCGGCACGCAACTCGGCCGACTCCAGTTGCAGGAGCACATCGCCCTGGCGCACGGTGTCGCCCTCGTCCGCTCGCACCTCGGCCACGCGGCCGGTGATGGTGCTGCCCACTTCGACGCGGGATAGCGTGGCCACACGCGCAGACAGCTGCACGGTGCGCACCAGCGGCTCTGCCCGCACGGTGACGGCCTCCACCTCCGCGGGTCGTATGACCCACCACATGGCGCCCAGCACCACCAGCGCAGCCCCACCGGCCACGATCAGCCAGCGCTTCACCGGTGAAGGCTCCGCCGCCCCGCTCACTGCCCCGCCTCGAAAAGGTCGCCACCGGAGCGCGGCGGCGCAATGCCCAGGTGCCGGTAGGCTGCCAGGGTCGCCGTGCGCCCGCGCGGCGTGCGTTGCAGGTAGCCTTGCTGGATCAGGTAGGGTTCGATCACGTCCTCGATCGTGCCCGGCTCCTCCCCGATGCTCGCGGCAATGTTGTCCAGCCCGACCGGCCCGCCATCGAAGCGGTGGATCACCGCGTCCAGCAGCTTGCGGTCCATCAGGTCGAAACCTTCCGGATCGACATCAAGCATGGACAACGCGCTGCCCGCGATGGCCGCCGTGATGCGGCCGTCGCCCTTGACGTCGGCATAGTCACGCACCCGCCGCAGCAGCCGGTTGGCGATACGGGGGGTGCCGCGCGAGCGGCGCGCGATCTCGAAAGCGCCGTCTTCATCGATCGGCGCGCCAAGCAGACCGGCGCTGCGCGTGACGATGCGCTGCAGCTCGAAAGGCGTGTAGAACTCCAGACGCGCCACGATGCCGAAGCGGTCGCGCAGCGGGTTGGTAAGCATGCCGGCGCGCGTCGTCGCGCCCACCAGGGTGAAAGGTTGCAGGTCCAGCTTGATGCTGCGCGCCGCCGGCCCCTCGCCGATCATGATGTCGATCTGGTAGTCCTCCAGTGCCGGATAGAGGATTTCCTCCACCACGGGCGAGAGACGGTGGATCTCGTCGATGAACAGGACATCGTTGGGTTCGAGGTTGGTCAGCAGCGCCGCCAGATCCTTGGGCTTTTCGAGCACCGGGCCGCTGGTCTGGCGCAGGTTCACGCCCAGCTCCTGCGCGATGATGTGGGAGAGCGTCGTCTTGCCCAGGCCCGGCGGGCCGAACAGCAGGACATGGTCGAGCGCCTCGCCGCGCTTTTTTGCCGCGCCGATGAAGATCTCCAGCTGTTCGCGCACCTTCTGCTGGCCCACATACTCGTCCAGCAGCTTCGGCCGCAGCGCGCGCTCGATGGCCTCTTCACGTGGCGATGCCGCCGCCGCGGATACCACGCGCGGCGCGGGTGCGAAATCGTCGGTCTGGATGGTCATAAAGGCTTATTTGGCCAGATTTTTCAGCGCCAGCTTGATACCTTCGCTCACGCCCACGCCAGCCGGCAGGGCCTTGAGAGCGGCGGCTGCATCCTTCTCGCTGTAGCCCAGCGCCATCAAGGCCTGCTGGATGTCGCTGGCGGCATCCCCCACGGCAGCGGCGGCACCCGGCGCGGGCAGCTCGGCTCCGAGCTTGCCCTTGAGCTCCAGCAGCAGTCGCTCGGCCGTTTTTTTGCCGATGCCCGGCACCTTCACGATGCGCCCCGGCTCCTGCGCCGTCACGGCCTGGGCCAGCTCGTTCACCGTCAGGCCCGACAGCAACGCGAGCGCCGTGCGCGGCCCCACGCCGCTGATGCGGATAAGCTGGCGGAAGGCCTCACGTTCGCCGGCGGTACCGAAGCCATAGAGGATCTGCGCGTCCTCGCGCACCACGAAGTGCGTCAGCAGCGACACCTTCTCCCCGCTGGCGGGCAGGTTGTAGAAGGTGCTCATGGGTACCTCGACCTCGTAGCCCACGCCGTGGCAGTCGATCAGGATCTGGGGAGGGGATTTTTCCAGCAGGGTGCCGGTGAGTTTGCCTATCATTGGGACCTCTTCCTTTGACTTCCGGATTATCCGTTTGATCCTCCGCCACACCTTCTCCCCGCCCGACAACGAGCGCATGGCCCATCTGTGCGGCCCGATGGACAGCCACATCCGCCTGATCGAGACAGCGCTGCAGGTCAAGGTGGCGCACCGCTTCGAGCAGTTCCGCATCGAAGGGCCCAAGGCCAAGGCGCAGCAGGCGCTGGAGGTGATCCAGGCACTGTACGAGATGGCGCGTCGCCCCATTCCCGAGGAGCAGGTGCAGCTCATGCTGGCGGGCGACACCGCGCTGCAGGCGGAAGACCCGGACGCCATCACCGTGCAGACCCGGCGCGGCGAGGTGCGCGGGCGCACGCCCAACCAGGCCCGCTACCTGGAGAACATGGCCACGCACGACATCACCTTCGGCATCGGCCCGGCGGGCACCGGCAAGACCTACCTGGCCGTGGCCTGCGCCGTGGACGCGCTGGAGCGCAGCGCCGTGCAGCGCATCGTGCTGACGCGGCCGGCCGTCGAGGCGGGCGAGAAGCTCGGCTTTCTGCCCGGCGACCTGGGCCAGAAGGTTGACCCCTACCTGCGGCCGCTGTACGACGCGCTGTACGACCTCATAGGCTTCGACAAGGTGCAGAAGGCCTTCGAGCGCCAGCAGATCGAGATCGCGCCGCTGGCCTTCATGCGCGGGCGCACGCTCAACAACGCCTTTGTCATCCTCGACGAGGCGCAGAACACCACGCCCGAGCAGATGAAGATGTTCCTCACGCGCATCGGCTTCGGCGCCAAGGCCGTGGTCACGGGCGACGTCAGCCAGATCGACCTGCCGCGCACCCAGCTGTCGGGCCTCATCGACGCCGAGCGCGTGCTCAAGCGCGTCAACGGCGTGGCCTTCAGCCGGCTGACCAGCGCCGATGTGGTGCGCCACCCGCTGGTGGCCCGCATCGTGGACGCCTACGATGCCCGCTCCGCCGGCGCCGCGCCGGTGCGCCGCAGCCGCGCCGCCAACCCCGACAGCGACCAGCCATGAACACCCGGCGCATTCTTGCACCCGCCGTGCTGCTGGCCACCATGCTGGGCGGCTGCGCCACCGCACCGGCCGACGCGCCTTCGGCAGGGCACCGCCAGCAGGTGGACGTCAGCTACCGCTGCGAAGGCGGTGTGGAACTGGAGGTGTCCTACCTCAACCCGCCCACGGGCGAGTCCTTCGCCTCCATCCATTTCGAAGGCAGGACCGTGGTCATGCAGAGCCGGCCGTCGGCCTCGGGCGTGCGCTACGTGGACCTGGACGAGCAGCGCGGCCTGCGCTGGCGTACCAAGGGCGACGAAGGCTTCCTCGCCATGCAACCCGCAGACCACACCGCGAAAGAAACCATCCTGATCAACCAATGCCGCGCCTTCCGCGAGCGCTGAGCGAGCCGCCATGCCATTGCCCCAACTCGGCCTTTCCCTGCAGTTCAGCCACCTGGCCGACCCCGCGCCGCACCGCGCCGCTTTGCCCCGGCACAAGGTGGCACGCTGGATCCGCCACGCGCTGGAAACCGACGCCGAAATCACCGTGCGCATCGTCGACAGCGAGGAAGGCCAGGCCCTCAACCGCGACTACCGGCACAAGGACTACGCCACCAACGTGCTGACCTTCGACTACGCGCAGGACCCCGTCGTGATGGCCGATCTCGTGCTGTGCGCGCCCGTGGTCGAGCGCGAGGCCCGCGAGCAGGGCAAGACCCTGGCCGATCACTACGCCCACCTGCTGGTGCACGGCACGCTGCACGCCCAGGGCTGGGACCACGAAACCGGCGAGGCCGACGCGGAAGCCATGGAAGCCCGCGAGATCGAGATCCTGGCCGGGCTGGGCATCGCCAACCCGTACCGTTGACCCCCACGCTCCACCGCTGACGCGGGTCGCTGCCCCCGAGGGGGCTGGTTCGCCTTGGGGCGGCCCGGCGGCGAACCGGTTGACCCCCACGCTCCACCTCGGACGCGGGTCCAGCCTTGCTGATCGCGGTCGACTCAGGCCGTGATCCGCATCGGGATCGTCACCGGCCCGTCGTTGACGAGGTAAACCTGCATATCGGCGCCGAAGCGCCCGGTTTCCACCACGGGATGCGCCGCACGCGCCTCGTCCACGAATCGGTCGTACAGGGCCTCGCCGAGCGCCGGCGGCGCCGCGCCTGTAAACCCGGGGCGATTACCGCCGCGGGTGTCGGCGGCCAGCGTGAACTGGCTGACGATCAGCAAGCCGCCACCCACGTCCTGCACGCTGCGGTTCATCTTGCCGTGCTCGTCGGCAAAGACGCGCAGCTTCAGGATCTTGGCCAGCAGCTTCTGGCCGATGGCTTCGGTGTCCTGCGGCTCGGCGCACAGCAGCACCAGCAGCCCCCGGCCAATGCGGCCCACCGTCTCTCCCGCGATATCCACGCGCGCCTCGGACACGCGCTGCAGCAAGGCCATCATGGCTTCGGATCCTCCTCGTCGAAAAAGTGCGCCTCCACCCCGTAGGGCAGCAGCTGGATGGACGCACGCAAGCCCGGCACTGCCCGCATCAGGGCCTGCTCCACCTCGCCACGCAGCGCTGCGGCCCTGCCCAGCGACCACGAGGCTGGCAGGTGCATGTGCAGGTCCACGAAATGCCGGTGCCCCGCACGCCGTGTGGCCACGTGATCGAACCGCAGCTCGTCCGGCAGCGACGAACGTGCCGTGAAGCTCTCAAGCACCCGGTCGATCTTGGTCTGCACCTGGGGGTCCAGGGCGTGGTCCATGAGACCATCGCTGGCGCGGCGGATGAGGTGCAGCCCCTCGCGGACAATGTTGGCCGCCACCGCGAGGGCGATCAGCGGATCGAGCACCAGCCAGCCGGTGGCAAAGACCAGACCCACCCCCACCACCACACCGGCCGTGGTGTAGACGTCGGTCATCAGGTGGCGCGCATCGGCTTCAACGGCTTCGGCGCCGGCCACGCCCGCTTCCTGCTGCACCCGCGCCGCACGCCGCATGAGCAGCGCCAGGCCACCATTGACCAGCGCGCTGGCCACCGACAGCCCAAGGCCCAGCCCGGGCGCCTCCAGCGCCTGCGGCGACAGCAGCCGGCCGATGGCCGCCCAGGCGATGGCCAGCGCCGCACCCAGGATCAGGATGCCCTCGAACCCGCTGGAGAAATACTCCGCCTTGGTATGGCCGAAGGGATGGTCATCGTCCGGCGGGCGCCGCGCGATTGTCACCATGGCCAGCGCGAACACGGCCGCCGCGAGGTTGACAAAGGACTCCAGGCCATCCGATAACAGGCCCACCGAGCCGGTAACGTGCCACGCGGCCATCTTGAGCACGATGGTGCACAGGGCGGCGGCAATCGACGCCTGCAACAGCCGCTGCGGGGAAACCCGTTGCCACAGGGGAGCATTCATGACGGCATTGTGCACAATAGCTTCCACCATGCCCGCGACACCCCGGCTCCACTAGCTGCTCTGGCTCGCCTGCCTTGCACTCGCCCTCGGCGGTGCCGCGCTGCTTGGCCGGGCTGGGCCGAGCTGCAGCGCCACGCGGTGCTGGCCTCGTTCGACGCGGCATCCGGTCGCTACGATCTCGTGACGGCCTCGGGCGATGGCGCCTACGCGCTGCGCATTGACATCGCCCGGACCATTCCCTGGGAAGAGCAGCCTCTGCCCCCTGGGGACAACACCACGAGGGTAACGCTGGAGTGGCCCGGCCAGCCACCCCATGTGCTGCAGCCCGGCCGCCCCGGGCATGCCGATACCGGCTGGCCGCTGGCGTTCAGCAAGGTGCTCGCCAGCCCGAGCCAGCCGTTCCAGCTCGTCATCACCCGCCGCCTGGGCTGCCACCAACCACCATGTGACCGCCGCCGTGGTGGACCGCGCAGGCACGCTGCGCGCACTGCACCGCGCCGACAACGCCGGCCCGCACACGGTGGGCGCCGCCCAGGCCAGGGCCGGCGCCGATCTGGATGCGCTGGAGAACGACCGCTACGACGCGGTGACCATCGCGTCAGTGGCCGATGACGAGCAGACGATGCGCCTGCTGCTGTCGCTGGGCGCAAGCGCGAAACAGGTCACCAGCCACTACGATGGCACCGCGCTGATCGCCGCCACCCACCTGGGGCACGAGGGTGCGGTGAGACAGCTCATCGCGGCCGGCGCCCCGCTCGACCACGTGAACAACCTGCACTGGACCGCCGTGATCGAATCCATCGTCCTGGGAGATGGCGGGCCACGCCACCAGGCCACGCTGCGGGCGCTGATCGACGCGGGAGCCGACCTGCGGCTGACGGATCGCCATGGACAGACACCGTTGGCCCTGGCACGGACGCGGGGTTACACGGTCATGGCGGACATGCTGGAAAAGGCCGTCGCCCGCTGAGGGGCTTGGCCCGGCACACGCCCCTCCACCTGGCCGGCGCGGCCTGCCCGCCAGACGCCGGCTGCGCCGAGGTGGCTTACGACAGCGTGATGCGGGCGAACTTGCGCTTGCCGACCTGCACCACGTAGGTGCCGGCACCCAGCTTCAGGCCCTTGTCGCTCACCACGGATGAATCGACGCGAACGCCACCGCCGTCGATCAGGCGGTTGGCCTCGCTGGTGGAAGGCGCCAGGCCGGCAGACTTGAGCAGCGCGCCAATGCCCATGGGCGCGCCCGGCAGGCTCACTTCCGGAATGTCGTCGGGAATGCCGCCCTTGGACCGGTTGATGAAATCCTGCTCGGCCGCATCGGCCGCGGCTGCGCTGTGGAAGCGCGCGGTGATTTCCTTGGCCAGCATGACCTTGGCGTCCTTGGGATTGCGGCCGGCTTCCACCTCGGCCTTGAGCCGGGCGATCTCGTCCATGCTCCTGAAGGACAGCAGCGTGTACCAGTCCCACATCAGGTCGTCCGAGATGCTCAACACCTTGGCAAACATGGTGTTGGCGTCTTCGGTGATGCCGATGTAGTTGTTCTTGGACTTGGACATCTTGTCCACGCCGTCCAGCCCCACCAGCAGCGGCATGGTCAGGATGCACTGCGGCTCCTGGCCGTATTCGGCCTGCAGGTGGCGGCCCATCAGCAGGTTGAACTTCTGGTCGGTGCCGCCGAGCTCCAGATCGGCCTTGAGCGCCACCGAGTCGTAGCCCTGCATCAGCGGATAGAGGAATTCGTGCACGCTGATGGGCGTGCCCGCGGTGAAGCGCTGATGAAAATCGTTGCGCTCCATCATGCGCGCCACGGTGTACTTGGCCGCCAGCTGGATCATGCCGCGCGCGCCCAGCGCATCGCTCCACTCGGAGTTGTAGCGGATCTCGGTCTTCTCCGGGTCCAGCACCCTGGCGGCCTGGTTGTAATAGGTCTCTGCGTTGACCTTGATCTGCTCGGCCGTCAGCGGCGGACGTGTCGAATTTCGGCCCGAGGGATCACCGATGAGCGTGGTGAAGTCCCCGATCAGGAAGATGACCTGGTGTCCGAGGTCCTGCAACTGGCGCATCTTGTTGAGCACCACCGTGTGGCCGATGTGGATGTCGGGCGCGGTCGGATCCAGGCCCAGCTTGATGCGCAGGGGCTGCCCGGTCTTCTCGGAGCGCACCAGCTTGCGCACCCAGTCCTCCTGCGGGATCAGCTCGTCGCAGCCGCGCAGGGTCACGTCCAGGGCGTGACGCACGCCGTCTGTCAGTTCGTTGTTGGGCATTGATACTTCCTGATTCATTTTGTGACCCTGGTAGCGGACAGATGCGCGTTTTCCCGTAGGCGAAGTCCAACGCGCTGGCTATACTTTTGCCAATTAGCGTGGATTTTAGTGGCCTTCCTGCAACACTCGGTGTGCAATGGGCCGATCGCCTGGGGAACTTCAGGCCCTGTCCTCGCCTCCTTCCCTGTTTTTGAAGAATTTGTACTGGCCGCATCCGACTGCCGCCAGGCGAGGAAAACCGTTTTGGCCGACAACCCACTGTCCCCTCCACCATCACCCGGATCCTTGGCGGCGCAGCTGGCCCAAGGTCTTTCCCGTCACCCCAAAGCCATCGTCACCGCCATCGGCATGCTCCTGCTGGGCACCGCCGTCACCGCGTTCGGCATCGCGCCGCTCGCGCCAGATGCCGCCGATCTGCCCGTGACGCGCGTTGTCGAACCCGCCAGCACGCTGGACATCATCCCGGCAAACATCACCGGCGGACAGGACAGCAGCTTCACGCTGTACCGCAGTGATACCGTTCGTCGCGACGACACCGCGCAGAGCCTGCTGTCGCGCATGGGCATCACCGACCCCGAAGCTGCCAGCCTGCTGCGCAACGACCCGGACGCCCGCCAGCTCTTCGCCGGCCGTCCCGGCAAGGTGGTCACCGCCGAAACCGATGAGCGTCATGGCCTGACCCGACTGGTGGCCCGCTGGCTGCCCGGCAGCGCCGATGACCGCAGCTTCGTGCGCCTGGTCGTCGAGCGGCAGGCCGACCGACAGCTGACCAGCCGTCTCGAACAGGGCGAGCTCAGCGTCGGCACCGCGCTGGCCAGCGGCACCATTCACAGCTCGCTGTTCGCCGCCACCGACGCCGCCAACCTGCCCGACAGCGTGGCCGTCCAGCTGGCCGAGATCTTCTCGTCGTACATCGACTTCCGCCGCGACCTGCGCCAGGGCGACCAGTTCAGCCTGGTCTACGAGGTGTTGCAGGCCGACGGCGAAGCCATGCGCCCGGGCCGCGTGCTCAGCGCCCAGTTCGTCAACGCCGGCAAGGCCTACGAGGCCGTCTGGTTCGAAGCCGCCAACCACAAGGGAGCCTACTACAGCTTCGATGGCCAGAGTTCGCAGCCGCAGTTCCTGAGCTCGCCCCTGCAGTTCTCGCGTGTGAGCAGCGGCTACGGCCTGCGCTTCCACCCCATCTCGGGCAAGCGCAAGGCCCACCTCGGTGTCGATCTGGCGGCGCCCAGCGGCACGCCGGTGCGCACGGTGGCCGACGGTGTCGTGACCTTCGCGGGCTGGCAGCGCGGCTACGGCAACATCATCGAGATCCAGCACCGCGACCGCAAGTCCACCGCCTACGCCCACCTGAGCCGCATCGACGTGCGCAAGGGCCAGAAGGTCAGCCAGGGCGACTTCATCGGCGCGGTCGGCTCCACCGGCGCATCCACGGGTCCGCACCTGCATTTCGAGTTCAAGGAAGCGGGCGCCCACAAGGACCCGCTCGACATCGCCCGCCGCAACGAGACCATTCCACTGCCGGCCAGCCTGCGCCCGCAGTTCAATCAGGTCGCCCAGGCACAGCGCCAGCAGCTCGACGCGGCCGCCCTCGTCGTGCAGGCCAGCGCCGAATAAGCCTCACCGCTTCGGCCCGGCAGCGCGCCGGGCCCGGAAGCGGACATCACTGGGTCATCTGGAAGTAGGCCGTGGTCACGGCCACCTGGGACTCATCCTGAAAGGTCGGCGACGTCGACCCGAAGGCCATACTGTCATCAATCGGCCAAGGCAGACTCCCTGCTGCGACACTGCCAGCCAGTGTGGCATCGCGCAGCCGGCCAAAACGTGCATCACTTCGCCCGTCAATCTGTTGGTCGAGCATGGCCGCCAGCGAATAGGTCACTCTCTTGAGCACCATCACGTTGCGCGATCTCTGCACGTACGTGCCGATCGTCTCCCCGGGCTCGGACCATGTGACGTTCTGGAAGCATACCTGCACCTCCTGTGGGTTACCGTTGCTGTCCAGGTAAACAAACCTGTCCGGCTGACCTTCGGCGCGCCCCTCCGGCAGGCGAATGCCCTTGGCCAGGAAATCATTGATCATGTTCGCGCCACACAGCTCGTGCGTATTCCCTCCCACGCGACCCGTCGGGTTCGCTTCCATATCGCCGGGAGGCCGCATGACACCATTCAGGTAGGCCTCGTAGGCAAGCTGCCAGCCCTGCACGAAGTCCGTGGACAGTCGCTGGTTGGCGGCGGCGCGCTGCAGGTCGCGGCCGATCGCCACGGCTCCCAGCAGCAGCCCGATGACGAGCAGGGTGATGCTCAGCTCCAGCAGCGTGAAGCCGCGCTGACGCCGTACCGACTGGCAGGCTGCCGCACGACGCGAGGATGTGGACACAGGAAAGGACATGGGGTTCACCTCGAGGTCAGTAACCGATGGCATCGGCTTTCAGTGCGTTTTCATTGACGGAGCGGGCAACGTCGGTCATGGCTTCAGTGCGATCGGCAAACCCATCCCAAACGTCGCCGGCTTCGCTCCGCGAGATCCCGGCCTGGATGACGGCCACGCCAGCGACCGCGGCACCCACAGCCGCTGTGGCAATACCCGCTGCAGCCAGCCCGATCTGGAATGAGCGGGCACCAGCGCTCATGGTGGTGTCTGCGGTGGCGGACACCATCTCCTTCGCGGCGTCCAGCACGGCGGAGGCGGCGCTGAACACGCCAGATGCAGCGGCGGCAACATCCGCGTCCGCCAGCTTGACGGCCACGTACAACTGGTCACGGTAGTCGTAAAGCGCCCGCTCCATCACCAGGGCCCCGGTGCCGGCGTTGACATGCGCATGCGATATCGCCGACAGGGCCTCGCCGCAGTGCAGGGTGGAGAAAAGCTCGGCGTGGCTGACGGCCAGCACCAGATCGTCATAGGTATCTGTCACGGCAGCATGGGCGGCGGCAAAGGTCGGATCGGTGTTGCTGGCCGAGGCATTCGCGCCATCGAACGGTGACCCGTCGCCATCGGCGTCCAGCAGGCCCGACGCGGCAATCACGAAGGCCATGGCGCGGCGTGAGCCGGTGGCGCCCAGTGCCCGCACAGCCAGGGCACCGGCCGGGGCCACCATCGCGTCAGCCTTGCTGTCCACCGCTGTGTTCAGCGCCAGGCAGATGTCGATCAGACTGGTGGCCCGTGGCACCGGGGTCGCAGGACATGGTGGTGATTCGGACGCATTGCAGGCCGCATCCAGTGATGCCGTCTCGCTGCCCGATCGCGTGGCCCCCAGCGGAACCTCGACCGTCTGCGGCAATGGCGGCAGGTGGGAATTGGGTGCAGCGGCGTTCTGCGGGCGCGGTTCGGGCGTGACCACGCGAAGCGGGTTCATGCGGTCCGTCTGCACGGCCAGGTCCCGGTCATCCTGCGCCGTGCCCGATGCCTCGCGGTACACGCCGTAACGCAGCTTTCCCGCTTCAGGCCGCGGCAGACCCAGGGTGCGCCAGGGCAGGTAGCCCACCTGGCCCAGTGCGCAGTTCTCGGTGCCTGCCGTATCCGCCGCCGGGCATGGCAGGCGATGATGAGCCTGGACAAAACCCAGCACCGCGTCGCGCGACTGGTCCTGCACATCCATCTGCCGGACCGTCACGCGTTGGCGCGCGGACTGCTGCCAGAACACCACCGCAGCCAGCAGCATCAGCCCCAATGCCAGCAAGGCAACCGATATTTCAACCAGGGTGAAGCCTCTTTCATGCCGCTTCATGGGTTCAAGCCTTTCTTGTCCAACGCAATCGCGCGGCGCAGCGCGTCAGCGAACGCGCCATAGACCTGTTCGGCATAGAGGTTTGAATCCGCCAGTTTTTGCTTGGCATCCTCGTATCCCTCCTTCGCATCCACCAGCTCTTGCGCAGACAGCGCCATGTCGGCGATGGCCATGGCCATGTTGACCGCTGCCATGACCAAGGTGAACGCGGTCAAGCCTTCGGTGTTGGCAGCCGAGGCGATGCTGAGCGCGGTACTGGCCGTGCCCAGCGCCAAGCCCATGGCCGACATGGTCACACTGGTGATCGCACCTTGCACGGCGGAATGTGCCTGCTCCACGTCAAAAAGACGAAGAGACCAGTACTCCTGCATGACGCGCGTGTTGTCATAGGCCGCAAAAGCCCCCTGCGCCGCTGCCTGCATGGCGGAAAGCCTGGTCACACAACCGATGCGACCCGCCAGATCAGCCGGACCAACGGCCAAGGCCAGGTCATCGAAATCCACGGCCTGAGCGCGACCAGGCATGTCGAATGGGAGAGTCCCGCCACCGATGGCATTGTTGCCATCGAACTGGCCGTTTTCCCCCGGGTGCACGATCACGAACGCCACCGCCACCGCATCTGCCGCGTCGAGTCCCGCACGCAATGATCCCGCCACTGTCGGGTCTGCGGCATACCGCCTGAGAACACGGCACCAGTCCAGACCATTGACAACACTGCGCCGGTCTTCTGCTTCATCGATCAACGCCTGAAGCGCATCCGCTGCCGCCCGCGCACCGGCGGGAACGGTGGCGGCATAGGCCGGGACGCCGGGATCGGAGAGATCCGGCAAGCCGTCGGGAAGGCCAAGGCTAGGCAGGTTCAGGCCCGCAAAGTCGGGCAGGACCGGCACGCCACTGAAATCGGCGTTCAGATCTGGCGACGCGGTCGGCGCTGGCAGGACGGCCAGATCCGCTCCGCCTCCCCGGTTGACACCGTACCGCAGGCGGCTGAAAGAGCTGTCCAGCCCGAGCGACCGCCACGGAAGCGCCCCGGCATTGCCGCTGCCACAACTCTCGGTCCCCAGCAGGTTGGAGGACGCCACACATGGCAGACGGTGATGGGCCAGCACGAAGCCTTCCACTGCGGCCTCGGCCTCGGCGAGCTGGCGCTGGATCTCGATGCGCGTCTTCGGTGCCTGGCTGTCGGCCACCCACCGCCAGATGAAGATGCCGATGATCCCGATGATGACCAGGGCGACACTCAGCTCGATGAGCGAGAAGCCACCTTGTCTGCGGTGTGTCTGCGCGCTCATCGGGTGCCCCCCTTGCGGTCCACGTTGATCAGGATCTGCTCCGCGATGGACGGTGGCATGGGGCCGACGCCGGTACCCGTGATGTTGCAGGAGGGCACATTCTCCGCCTCAGCCCTCACCGCCAGGAGATTGGCGCGCGCATCGTCCACCCGGTCCTGGGCTGGCACCAACTGCAGCTTCAGAGCGTCGATCTCGCGCTGCAGCTTGCCCGGGCGCAGGAAGAGACTGTCGTCATGAGGGCGGTTCCAGCCATTGGTGTCTCCCGCTCCTCCCATCAGCACAGCCATCGCCGACAGCACATCGTTACGAACGTTGTAGATAGGGTGTGAGCCATCGTCGTCCAAGCCGGAGTTCGGATTGATCTCGGTTGTGGTAGCGCAGCTAGCCGCCGAACATGCCCAGAAATAAACACCACCGGGGCTCATCTGGTGCAGGTATATACCGTTGGCGAACATGTTGTTCCGAGCGGTCTGGTAGCTGTTCACCGCCGTGTTCCTGTTGATCAGTGCCGCGTCGCGTGCAGCGATCGCCGCCGGCAAGCCGGCAACAGCCGCCGCATACTCGGCCGCAGCCGTGTCTCGCTCCTGTTGGAGGAGATCATCCGGGCTGGTGGTCGCCAGCAGCAGCCGATCCGCTTCCTTTTGGCCACGCTCCTGCATCAGCGCGACACGCTGATCCTCCAGGGCAGCTTTTGTGACAGGGTTGGTTTCGTTGGCAATCTGCGTGTTCAGCGCCTCAATCTGCGTGTTCAGCGCCGCGATTTCGTCGATGCGCTGTGCGAGCAGGGTGGACCGGTTGGCCAGCATGTTCTCGTACTTGTTCAGGGTGATCAGCCAGTTGTCCCGAGCGTCTTGCAGAGCTTCGGCCTCGGCCTGAGCTGCCTGGTAGTTGCGGTCAGCGGTCTCCCACGCAGCAGCCGCGTTCAGCAGGGCAGTGACGTAACCATCGCGCTCCGACCAGATGCCACCATCCCGCATCTGGGTATACAGGTTGTTGGTGGCGTTGGTGCGCTGTACGATCGCGAGGGCACGCTCGGTCTCCTTCTGCGCAATGGCATCTTCCAGAGCCTCCAGAGCATTCTCGGCATCCGTGACTTCCTGTTCGGCCGCCGCCACCAGCGCACCCACATCGGGCACCGGACCACAGTCCAGATCACTGGCGTCGATCTCGTTGTTGGCCAGCACCAGTGCTTCCCCGGCGATGATCGCTGCCGCCACATTGGCGGCAATCGATGCGATGTTGGCCGCAATCACGCCCCCCGTCAGCGCAATGGCTGCCGTGTGCTGGGGCGCCGCTGCGCAGGCGTTCACGGCCAGGCCCAGCGTGGCCGCACACAGCGCCCATTCCACCGCGGCATTGCCGGCGTCAGACACGCCTTCGATCACGGCTGATGCGGTCTCGACCGCCGTGATCGCCGCACCGAGGGCCGCAAACGCCACCGCCTGCTCAGCCGACTCGATGTTGTCCTCGCGCATCTCGGCCACCTGCTCCGCCACATCGAGGGCGAGCGCCACGGTGTTGATGGAGTCGATCAGCGGCTGGCACTGGTAGGCCTGGCGCAGGCTCAGGAAAGTGCGCTCGAGCACGAGGTCGTCGTATTCGGCCAGCGCGTGGCTTCGATCGGGGTTGGCGACCACCGGATCCGCTCCAGCGTTCTCGCCATCGAACAGCGAACCATCGCCATCGGCGTCCAGCAGGCCCGGGTGGACGAGCGCATAGGCCACGGGCCTTGGTGGCGCCGAGTTGACCCGCGCCATGCCGGCCGTGTCCGTCGCCTGACTGGCGTTGTCCACACGCTGACAGAAATCGGGCAGCGTGAGAATGGCACCCGGGATGTCCTGTGGGTAGGGCGGCGCTTCCAGCATAGACTGGAAACCGTCATCATCGTCGTAGCTCAGCGGGCGCCAGCTGTCGCTGAGCACCGTCAGGTCAAGCTCGGCATTGCCGCCACCGCGCTGCACCAGATACCGCAGCTGGGCGATGCCGACCCCCGCGTCCGCGCCCGCCAGCCGTAGCGTGACAGTAGGCAGCCACCCTTTCTGGGCACTGCTGCCGCAGTCTTCAATACCATCGCGGTCCACATCCGGGCAGGGCAGGCGCCGAGCCACGGTGGCAAAAGTCAGCAGGGCCGCATCGGCCTGTGACAGGCTCTGGCGCTCCTGCCGCACGGTCTGCACCGCCGAGCGCTCACGCCACTCGAGAAAACCCACCAGCGTCAGTCCGCCCATCGCGGCAATGAACAACAGCACCTCCAGCAGCGTGAGACCGCGCACGCGGCGCACACCCCAGGGCCAGCGTTGACGACCTCCCCTCATCCCACCCCCAGTGTTTGACTGACCGACTGGCGCACCAGGTCGTAGATCGGCAGCAGAAGCGCGACGATCAGGAAAATGAACAGGCCACCTGCCACGATGATCAAGGCCGGCTTGATGATTTCACCCAGCGACTTCACGACCACATCCAGCCGCTTGCGGTATTCGACCGCGAGCCGGTCCAGCTGTTTGTCGAGCGAGCCCGACTCCTCGCCCACGGCGATCATGCGCACGGCCATGGCCGGGAACCCGCCCACCCGCCGCATCGCCGCACCGATGCCCTCGCCACGTGCCACGCCATCGCGCACTTTCTGCAGACGCGCGCGGTAGTACTGGTTGGTGGTGGCACGCGAGAGCACGTCCAGGCTCATCATGAAATCCAGACCGGCACGCACCAGCAGCGACAGGTGCTCGCTGATGAATGCCATCCCGGACGCTGTGGACAAGGTGCGCAGGATGGGCAAACGGTGGGCCACCTCGTGACAGAGCTGGCGAAAACCCGTCACCGATCTGTACATCCAGGCCAGCAGCACGACCAGCAGGACCAGCGACAGCACCACCATGCCCAGGTACTGCACAAGCACGTCGGACGTCTCGATCAGCCACACCGTGAGCGCGGGCAGCTTGGCCCCCATCTGCTTGAACAGCTGTGCCAGGTTGGGCACCACGTAGTACAGCCAGAAGAATCCCACCCCGAGAATGGAGGCGAACACCAGTGCGGGATAGATCATGGCCGTGCGGATGTCGCGGCGAATGTCGATCAGCCGCTCGACGTGAGCCGCCGACTCCAGCAACATGCGGGGCAGCGCGCCAGACTCGTCACCGATCTCGGCCAGATTGCGCACCGTCTCCGGAAACACGTCGGGATGGCGTGCGAACGACTGGGGCACGCGCATGCCGGCAGCCATGTCCGCGCGCACACGACGCGCGATGTCGGCCACGCTGCCGTTGCCCGAGGCGTCCTCGACCAGCGTCTGCAGCGCCTCCATCATCGGCACGCCGGCATCGAGCATGATGCCCATGTCGCGCAGGAAGCCGGCCAGATCCTCGGCACGCACAGGCGCGCGCAGCCAGCGCCCCAGGCCTGCCAGCCATGACAGCCAAGCCGGCAGCCGGACCAGTGTGAGCACCGTCCCCTCGGTCTGCTGCTCCAGACGCAGACGCACCGAATGGTCGCGTTCGACCAGCAGGCGCATGAATCCCCGCTTGACCTCGCCATGCGGCAGCAGCACGCGGTAGAAGAAGGCACGCATGCGGGCCGGGGAGTGGATGGCGTCCGTATCCATGCTCAATCCAGCCCCACGGCACGCCGGATTTCTTCGAAGGTGGTCTCGCCCCGCCGCACACGCAGCCGCGCCAGCTGGGCCATGGGCCTGAGACCACCGGCCTCGGCCAGCTCGCGCAAGCGCGCGCGCGGCACCTCGGCCACGATGGCATCGGCCAGCTCCTGGCGCACCGTCAGGATCTCGTAGACCGGCAACCGTCCCCGGTATCCAGTACCACGGCAATGGGCGCAACCGGCCCCGTGCCAGAGCGTGTCGACGTCCTCGCCCAGCCACGCGCGTTCCTCGGCCGTGGCCGGACGCTCCGTGCGGCAGTGCGGGCAGATGCAGCGCACCAGACGCTGGTTGATCACCGCGACCAGGTTCTCGGCCACCGTTTCGGCATCCACACCCAGCAGCCGCAGACGCGGCACGACGCCAAAAATGCCGCCCACGTGCAGCGTGGACAACACCAGGTGGCCCGTGGACGAAGCGTCAAGCGCGGCACGCGCCGTCTCCGGGTCGCGCACCTCGCCCACCAGAATGATGTCCGGGTCGTGGCGCAGGAAGTGGCGCATCGCATGCGCGAAGTCGTAGCCGGCGCGACGGTTGACCTCGGTCTGGCAGGCCACCGGGACGCGGTACTCCACCGGATCCTCGACCGTCAGCACGTTGCGCTCCACGAGCGGCTGCATGCGCAGTGCCGCGTGCAGCGTCGTGCTCTTGCCCGAGCCGGTCGGGCCCGTGATGAGGATCAGGCCGTGGGGACGCGAGAACGACTGCTCCATGCGCGCCACGTCCTCGTCCAGGAAACCCAGGTCCTGCAGTCGGTCCAGCGCGCTGCGCTCGGGCAGCAGACGCAGCGCAACGCGCTCGCCGTATTCGGAGATCATGGTCGAGACGCGGATGGTGTAGGCCACCTCCATCAGCGCGATCGAGAAGCTGCCGTCCTGCGGCAGGCGCTGCTCGCTCGCATCCATCTCGGCCTTGAGCTTGATGAAGGCCACCAGCCGGTCCAGCGAAGGCGGCATGGCGAAGATCGGCTGCAACACGCCGTCCACGCGCATGAGCACCGTGCGGCTGTCCGCAGTGGGTGCAATGTGCACGTCGGTGGCACGCTCGCGCACGGCCATGTGCAGCACCAGCTCCAGCAGGCGCGCGGGGCTGTAGGCGTGGTCGCGGTCATCGCCCAGACGCCGGACCTCGGTCTGGATCAGCTTCTCGACCGGGTTTTCCTGGAAGTAGTAGTGCTGATGGATCGCGTCGACCACCGCGAAGAAATCACCCTGCCAGAACAGCACCTCCTGTCCCACGCGGCGCTGCACGACGGCCGCCACGGCTTCGGGCTCCGCGTCACCGAGCAGCACGCGAATCCTGTCACCTTCACGTCGCACCGGCAGGAAGTTGTGGCTCAGGCACAGGCTGCGGTTGAAGGCCCCCGCCACGTCCGGATCGACATCGACATCCTGCATGTCGCGGAACTCGATGCCGCGCTGGACGGACAGCTGGCGCGCCAGGTCCTTGGCGCTGACAAAACCCAGATCCACCAGCATCCGGCCGAGCTTGCGTCCTTCGACCGCCTGCTTCTGGCGGACATAGTCAATCACCACCTGCGACACCAGGCCGCTGGACACCAGCATCCCGCTCAGGCTGGGGCGGTCCGTCGAAAGCGGCGGCACGGCACTCCCGGCTTCAATGCGCATAAAACCTCTCCAACAGCAGGCCGGTCACGGGATCGGCCTCGCCGGTGGGCTCCAGGCCCACTTCTTCCTGAAACTGCATGAGCGAGCGCCGGCTGCGGGCGCCCCAGATGCCATCGACCTCGTTCGACGGCAGGCTTCCGTAGCGGGTCAGCGCGATCTGGAAACGGGCGGCCACGACACGCTCTTCCAGCGCATGTCCCGACGCTGGACCCTGCCAGCTGACCCAAGTCTTTTCGTCCCGCTGCTCCACGCACACATCGTCCAGGCGCTCCAGGCGGGCGCCGAACAACTCGTAGGTCTTGTCGGGCAATGGCTGGCTGATGACCGGTGACTCCGCTTCGCGTGACAAACGGTCGTCGCAAGACGCCGGCGCCTGTGGCGCAGGGGGCTCGGTGTCGGCAACCGGCGCCGGATCGCTTTCCACAGCCGCGCTGGCCACGGGCTCGCTCGACACGGACGCCACGGCATGCGCCTGTGCCGGGGCCAGCGCAGTCAGGCGGTCGCCCCAGTACATCCATGCACCAATGGCCAGCGCCAAGCCCCCCACAACGGCCGCATAGGCGGGACGCCTGGGTTTGACCACCGGCGCCGGCTCAGCCTCGGTCATTGGCGCCGGGGCCACCGGCCCGCCCAGGCTCACCCGGCTGTCCTCGATGGCTTCCTGCATCAGTGCCGCATCGATCACCCGGCCCCGCCGCGCCGCCAGCCCATACAGGCAGCGGTCCATGATGAGGTGAATATGCCGGGGCACGCCCTGTGTTTCCCGCCACAGCATCTGGCAGGCTTCGGTGCTCAGCTTCAGATTGCCATCACTGCCCGCCGATTCCAGCCGGAAACGGACATAGTCGGCCATCTCGGTGCTGTGCAGCCCATGCAGCCGGGCGTGCTTGACCAGACGGCTGCGCAATTGGCGCATGCTGTGCTGGGCCAGACTGGTTTCCAGCTCGGGCTGGCCCGCCAGCAGGATCTGCAGCAGCTTTTCCTGGTCAGTCTCGAGATTGCACAGCAACCTCATCAGTTCCAGCGAACTATCGGACAGGTTCTGCGCATCGTCGATGACCAGCAGGCAGGTGCGGCCCGCGCGGTGGTTGTCGAGCAGAAAATGGTTGAGCGTATTGATGTCGGAGGCCAGCGACCCGGTGCTCTCCAGCCCGAAGTCGTGCAGCACCGCCTCCAGCAACTCAGGCCCCTGCAGGAAGGTGTTGAACACCAGCGCGGACACCACGTTCCGGTTGCCCAAATCGGCCATGAGGCGACGCACCAGCGTGCTCTTGCCCATGCCGACTTCGGCCGTGAGCAGCAGGATGCCCTTGCGCGCGACGACGCAGTGCTCAAGTTCCACCAGCTGCTCTTCCAGGTGCGGCGTGGAGAAATAGCAGCCGGCGTCAGGCGTGTACGGAAACGGGTTGCGCACCAGGCCAAGCGTCGCCAGATGCGCGTTGCGCGCATCGTTCATCGGGCCACCCCACTCTGGTTCAGACGCTCCACTGCCGCGCGCAGGGCCACGGAGTCCGGGTTGTGGCGCAGCGAGCGCTCCAGCACGACCCTGGCCCGCTCCGGATGCTGCAACCGATGCTCGATGGTCACCAGATTCAGGGTGGCGTTTTCATCGCCCGGCAACTTGTCCAGCAGGCCCAGATAGGTCTCCCGCGCGCGGTCGAGGTCGCCCGTCTGCTGGGCAAACCAGGCCTCGGCGCGCCAGCGCGCCAGCGAGGTGGGCGGCAGGTTCGCCTGGATCGTGTCCAGATGGGTCCGTGCCTGCCCGTGGTCCTGTTCGGCCAGCGCACGATTGAAGCGGTCGAAGACAACGGCCATGTTCTCGGCAGGTTCCGTGCTGACCGGTTTGACCACGGGTGCCGGTTGCACCGGCCTGGGGGCCGCGGCCGTTTCTGTCCGGACGGGCTCCGCCTGGACCGGTGTCGGCTTAGTAATTGGCGGCTGTGCCTGGACACGCCTTTCCGCAGGCGCAGGCAGATCACCGGTGCTGGCCACCGGTTTGGCCACCACCTTCTTGTCCACCGGGGCCGGAGAGGCTTTTACGGCCACAGTCGCGGCAGAAGATGCGACGACTGGCGCTTCTCGTTCTGTCACGACAGGCACCGGCTTGCGCAAGGCTGTGGGCAAAGGTGCTTCCACCTGCGACCGTACCACTTCAGACACCGGCTTCGCCACTTCCACCGGTTTCGCTATTTCCTTCGCAGATACGGCAGCAACCGCCACTGTCGAATCTTGCCGCGGCTTTGACGTCTTCCCCACAGCCAGCCACACGCCAGCCGCCACCAGGCCACCCAACATCATCAGCCACCACCATGCACGGGAGTGGCTTGGGGCAGGAGCAGACTCGGACGCCGGCGCCGCCGATGCGTGCGCATGGTTGCTCGGCGGCACGGTGCCGGCCGCGACCGGCACGGCGGCGCCATGCTGCTCCGTCTGCCGGAGTGCCTGGTAGATGAGACTCATAGCAGGTGAACGCGCAGCACCACGATCAGCTCACGCGATGCCCGGCTGTCGCCCTCCTGGGACACCAGCTTGCCGAGCACCGGCACATCGCCAAAGTACGGCAGGCCGCTGTTGCTGCCGCTGTGCTTCTGGTCGATCAGGCCACCGATGACCACCACATCGCCGTCGTTGACGTTGAGCGTTGTGGTCAGACCCTTGTAGGCCACCGAAGGCAGCGTGACGCGATTGAACTCGTTCACGTTGACCAGTTCCAGGCTCTTGGGATCGACGTCGCTTTGCACGGGGTTGATCAACAGCTCGATGCGGCCGTCGTCGCGCATCATCGGCAGCACGCCCACCATCACGCCGGAGAACACGGCGTCGGTCTGCACCTCGGACGAGGTGGTGGTGGCACCGCCGCCGATGTTGTTCTGTGCCGAGCTCGAGCGCGACACGTAGCGCTGACTCGTCCCCACGGACAGCATGGCAGGCGTGCCGTTGCGCACCTGGATGTTGGGGTTGGACAGGATGCGCAGGTTGCCGTACGAGCGCAGGGCGTTGATGACGGTGGAACCGTTCTTGTCCTGGTAGGCCAGGCCACCGGCTGCCTGGCCGGTGGTCGAACCGATCAGGCGCGAGGGAATGGTCAGCACACTGCGCTCGTAGGCTTTGTTGGCGCCTCGCAGCGTCCCTTCAAAGCCCTGGAGAAGCAGCGGATCGACACCGAAGTTGACCGCCAGCCGGCTGCGCAGGTGGGTCCAGTCAATGCCGAACTGGTAGCCGTCGCTGAGCTGGACATCGACCAGTTGCGCCTCGATGTACACCTGCTTGTTCAGCATGTCCTGCGTGCGCTTGAGCAGTCGCTCGACGGCACGCATCTGGGAAGGACGTGCCTTCACGAACAGCGTCCCGGTCGTGCGGTTGAGCGTGAAGCCATGCTGCTGGTTGGGCTGCAGGGGCTCGGGCGCGCCACGCGTGCCCTCGGCCCTCGCCAGGCGGTTCTCGCCAAGGATAGCCTTGAGGTTGGCTTCGATCTCGGTGTACGGATCGTTGTTCGTGCCAGCCGTGGCGCTCATCGCCAGACTGCCCGAGATGGCCGAGTTGTTGGTGCTGACCTGGTTGGAGCCGAACACGTTGCCACCCGAGTTCAAGGCCAGCTGGGTGCTGATGTTGAGGAAGTCCAGCGAGAAGAACTTCTCCTCATGCAGCTTGATCCGCATCGTCTGGTTGCGGATCTCCCCGGCCACGTCGAAGTTCTGCAGCACCTCGTTGAAGGCCTCGCGCATCGAGACATCCTTGAGGACCATGTCGCTGGACGTGTCATGCTGGAGCACGGACGACTCGATGATCAGGTTGAGCTTGGCCGCATCGGCGAAGGCCGCCAGGATCTGGCTGATGTTGCCCTTCGAGATCGCGAGGTTGATCGTCTTGCCCTCCAGCGGGTCGTACTGGGGCGGAGCGGCTTCCACCGCCTTCGTCGCGGCGGTGCGGCGCAACTCCTTGAGCAGATGCTCCTGCTGGGCCAGCAGTTTCTGCGATTCCGCCTGCGCCACCTCCCGCATGCGCTTGACCGATTCGACATCAGGATCGCTCAGGTTCTTGGCACTTTGCGGCGGAGGTGCCACGCATGCCGTGAGCACAGCGGCAGCGCAGACCACTGCTGCGGTCTTTGCCAGTACAGTTTTGCGAAGGTACAGAGTTGAGAAGTGCATGGCAGTGGATCCAGCAAAGTGGTTGAAAAAGAAACGACGGGTCATGGCATGCTCCTGCGCAGCCAGCCAGCCAGCTGCAACGGGGATTCCGCGACGACGATGTCATCGGCATTGGCCTGCAACGGTGCAGAAGGACTCGCAGCGCACAGCCCCGTTGTGGAATGGGGGAAATCGAACACGTCGCCATCGCCGTCGGCGTCCTGCATCGGCAGGATCAGCCAGTAGGCGACCGTCGCGACATCGCCGGCACCGCAGGCAACAGGCCCGGCAATGCCGTCGTCACCGGTCAGATGGGGTTGCTGGTCCAGCCCTGCCTCTTCCGCGAACCAGGCCGCCGCATTGTTCAGCGCCGCCACGAGATCCGTCACATCCAGGTGATCGACATCACCGGGTTCATCACCCGTGCGTTCCAAGGCCACGGCCAGATCGGCATCGAGCGCGGGATCGGCAACCGCCCGACGAAACACCGCGTACCTGACCTGCTGCAGCTCCGGCGGCAGATCCAGACCCACGCTCAGGTAGGGGAAGCCGCCCACCTTCGTCGTCACCGGGCACCCGGCGGTCTCATAGCCATTGCCTGCCGTGTCCGGACAGGGCAGGCGTCCATGACGCATGGCGAAGGCGCGCAGGGCCGTCTGCATCTGCTGTGCCGTCGCCTTCGCCATGGCACGCTCGCGGTCGCGATCAAAGGTCACATAAGCCGAAAAAGCCGCCCATGACATCAGGCTGGCAATCACCAGCACCATCGTCACCTCGAGCATGGAGAGACCATGCTGGAGCTGCTTCGCTGCGACCATACCCACCCGTGGCATCATGGCTTGCCTCCGGTTTCGACATGGCCGGTGTATGCCTGCAGCGACCGGGAAGCGGTCGACATGCGATGCCCCACCTCGCGCAGTTCGGCCAGGATGGCCTTCTGCCGGGCCACATCCTGGGGTTTCTGGCTCTGGGCGACCTTGCGGAACTCCACGCTCAGCGCTTCGGCCCGGGCGGCTTCATCGACAAGCGCCCGTGTCGACCGGATGAAGTGCGGATCCAGCACGCCGTCGCTGATGCGCTCGACATCCGCCATGACCTGGCGGACATCCTCGATGGTCGCCTTCGGCCCCAGCGCACGCAGCTGCATCAGCTTCTCGCGCACCTGCGCCCTCTTCTGGCGACGCTCCGCCTTCGACAGGGCTGTGCCCGTCGAACCCGCATCCCCCTTCCCGCCGTCATCGGCTGGCGCCTGCAACCACGGTACCGTCGGCGCCGCGCCGGACTCGCCGGTCTGCGTGCCGTCCATCGCAGACGACTCGCCCGCCGCTTCTGCCGGCTGGATCGCCGCCACCTGAGCGTCGGGCGCAACCTGCCCCGGCTGCGGGACCGGCCCCGCCGCGGGCTCGCCCGCGCGCACCGTTTCCAGTCGCGGATCCTGCGACGGTCCTGCCAGGCGATACCCCACCATGCCCGCCAGAACCAGCAGGCCGAGGGTTCCGCCAACCAGAATCCCCTTGTTCATCATCGCCTCGCCGGAGCCTGACGCGATCTGGCCGGTTCACGCGAACCTTCCGGGGCTTGGCCACGTTCGGCCACCGGCACCCGCACGCGCGCGCCGTTCTTGCGAACGAAGGTCACGGCTTCAATCTGGATGGACTCGACAGTGAGCCCCCCCTGCACGGCTTCGCCGACATGCGCCAGGCGCCCATCGACGATGGCCTTGCCTTCCGCTCCGGTTTCGAGCACCACCGTCACCACGGGAACATGCAGCACTTCGGGGGCGCGCGCCGGTGCCGCCGTGACAGCAGGTGCCGCCGCCTGTGCGAACAGGGCTTGTCGCGGTGAAGCGCCTGCGGAAACGTCAGCCGCCTTGAGCAGCGTGTCCAGTGCGAACCGCAGCTCCACCAGCGCCTGCTGCTGGTTGTCGGTCGGTGGCGTCACCGACCCCTGCAGGGGCAGGAACGAACGCCCCTGGACGCCGGCACGCGGCGACAGCGCCGCTGCAGCCAAAGCCACGACGATCACCGCAAGAGCGCTCAGAAACAGGGCAACGTATCTCATCACTTATCCGATCAGTCAGGGACTCCTCTAGGAGCCTCTGTTCAGCGACTTGCGGCCGGGACCGCCCGCAGGTAGTACGCAAACGCACCGGCGGCGCTGTCGCCCGGCGCCGTGGATTCGGCTTCCCAGCCTTCGGCCCGCAAGGCCGCCAGGAAGTGGCTCAGAGCCTCCGCGGCTCCCTCTTCGGCGACACCATCGACGCGGAACCGCGCAGGCGTCGGCGGCATCCCCTTGTTCAGCTGCACACGCTGGATGCGGATCTGCTCGCCAGCCACATGGCGCAGCACACCCAGCATGCGAACCGGGTCATGGCTCATCGCAAAACCCAGCTGCCGGGCGAACGCAAATTCCGGCGCCTCGCTCACGGGCACGCGATCGCCCTGCGCCTTGGCCACACGCTCGCGCAAACCCTCGACATCGGTTTTCAGCTCCGCCACGATCGACTGCTCGGCACGCGCCGCGCGATCGGCAAAGAAACCGACCACACCGAGACCCGCCGCGATCACGGCCACCATGGCCACCACGGCCTGCACATGCCTTTCCGCGAACCAGGCCAGCCGCTGCACAACGGGCACGGTCCAGGCCCGAGCAGGCACTCTGGCCAGCAATCCGGGCAGCGCCGACACCACCGTCGTGCCCGAGGCATCCGCAAAAGGCGTCAGCGGCAACGGGGCCGCCTGCACGACGCCCGCCTCGGACAGGGCAGCGATCAGCGCCTGCTCACGGCTCTCCTCGCCCGGCTGCGCCACGGCCCATCGGCACTGGCGGGCGGCGCCTTTCCAGCCACCCGACCTGAACTGGGTCAGGGCGGCACGGACCGGCACCACGAAGTCGAACGGGTCCTGCCCGAGTGCCGCCGCCGATGCGTAGTGCAACCGGCCGTCCTGCTCGCCATAGACATGCAGCTGGGAACCCGACCTCAGGATCACCGGATCCTCGCCCGCGCCGCCGGCGGCGAGCAGTCCTGCCAACGGCAGGATCAGACAATGATCGCGTTGCCGCATCGCCCAGGACTGCAGTTCCTGCCACTGGGCCAGAGGCACGGCGGTGTACAGCGACTGGTTGCTGTCCGCGTGTCCGACCTGCCGGTGGATGAGCACCTGGACGGCACCATCGATCAGGCCTTCGGCACGCACCTGTTTCTCGATCTGGGCCGCTGCATAGGCGCGTTTGCCCTTGCAGTACTGGACACCCACAAGGGCGTCCACGAAATCGACCACCACCAGTGCCGGACCTTCAAGCCTGGGCCACGGCTGGATCTCGCGAGCCTGCCCCCGATCCAGCTGCATCCAGCCCTGCGCCGAGACGAAAATGATCTGTTCGGTCGTCATGGCGCCTCGAACGGGAAATACACGACACCCACCATCTCGAGGTTGAAGCCCCGGTCATTGGGCGGCGGCGGCGTGAACAGCCCCGCCATGGGCGATGTCACGGACAGGTCGAAGCGCTCCGCGGCGAACCACTGACGCCCTTGCACACCGAACTGCTGCCCCAGCAGCGTTTCCGCCTCCTGGCGGCTGATCTGCGAGGATGCGCGCTGTACCCGGCGATTGGTCCAGCGGGCCGGGTCAATCCCCAGCCGCGCCGCTATCGCCCGGACCTCGTCCATCTGGGTCGCGTAGGCCTCGCGCTGTTCGACAAGCGGCAGCTGCGCCTGCAGCTGCGACTTCTCGAAACGCAGCGCAGCCGCCTGTGCACGCGTCTGCTCAAGGCGGGACATTCCCTTGACCGCCGTCCAGCAGGTCAGGAGCAGCAGGAGCGTCACCCCAGCCAGAGCCATCAGCCGCCCATTCCGGGACAACACCATCACTGCTCCATGGCCCAATGCGCCGTCAGCAGGGTGACGCGGTCTTCGTCGTACTGACGTCCGCGCGCCGTGGCACCGTTCGGATTGCCGGGCCCGATCGCCGTGGTATCCGAGCTGCTGTGCTTGTTGCCCAGGATGTTGCTGGAGACGGTGTTGTTGGCTTCCCAAGCCGTACCGGGCGCATTGGCCTCACCCATCTGGGTGTGCGGTGCACGACCCTGGATGCGGAAGCGGCCTTCACGCGAATCCGGCTTGCCATCGATCACCTGGTCCAGGTAACGAGCCAGGTCAGGCGTCAGACCCCGGATCACCATCACGTTCCCTGCACCACTGGTCGTGCCGGCGGGATTCCACTGGAAGCACACCTGCACTTCGGCCGTGTTGCCGTTGCTGTCCTGGTAGACGTACCGGTCCTCATGGCCTTCGCCACGACCCGGCGGCAGGCGCAGGCCATGACGGACCATCAGGTCACGCAGCGACTGCCGTGCAAGCTCCGCGTCGCCACGGCCCACCTGGTCGTGCGCATAGCCCTGGCCTTCACAGATCTTCAGGCCCGTGTTCCGGAAATTTTCCGGAATGCCCGCCACGTTCAGGCGACCGCCGCGCTCGCAGGCATCCACCGAACCGATCCGGGCTTCGGCACCATTGACCATGTAGGTCGGCGCCTGCTGGCAGTCGCCCAGCACCGTGCCCGTGCGCTGGTAGTACTGGTCGTACGCCATCTTCCACGGGTCGAGGAACTTGTTGGCGATTTTCGTGTACTCGGCATTGCGCTGCACATCCTTGCCGATGGACACGGCGCCAACGATCAGACCGATGACGGCCAGCACCAGCGCCAGTTCGACCAGCATGTAGCCGCGCTGCGCACCGCGGCGCCGCGACGTGTGATTGCTTTTCATGGTTCGATCCCTCGGATGACGCGGGGTTACTGGTTCATCTTGTAGATCGCAACCACGGTCTTGACCTGGTCTTCGTCGAACTTGCGTCCTGCCGTCGTCACATCCGCGTGGTAATCGTGCGTGTTGTCACCCGCCCATTCCACGCCCGGCTCGTTGGCATCACCGTTGCCGACATCCTGCTGACGGAAGCGCCCTTCACGCGCATCGGGCTTGCCGTCGACCATCTGGTCGAGGTAGCGGGCCAGATCGGGCGTGAGCCCGGAGATGATCATCACATTGCCGGAGTTGTCCGCCGAACTCGGCTTGTTCCACTGGAAGCAGACCTGCACTTCCTGCGGGTTGCCATTCGTGTCCAGATAGACATAGCGGTCTTCGTAGCCTTCAGCCCGACCCGGCGGCAGGCGCACACCCGCACGCAGCATCTGGTCGCGAAGGTCGACAACTGCCGTGCCGCGGCCCAGCATGCCCACGCCCTCAGCCTTGTCACACACACGGGGGGGCAGGGTTGCCACGTCCGCCATGTTGCCACCCGACAGCGGCGCATCCGCATCGGCCTCATAGGCCGTGCCATTGACCATCAGGCGAGGAGCCGTCTGGCTGTCGCCCACCACCACGCCGGTGCGCTGGTAATGCTGGTTGTAGGCTTGTTCCCATTGATCAATGAACTTATTCTTGATCTTGGTGTATTCGGCATTGCGCTGGACATCCTTGCCAATGGCCATGGCGCCGATGATCAGACCGATGACCGCCAACACCACAGACAGCTCGACGAGCGTGAAGCCCGACTGCTTGGAACGGCCACGCATACCCCGAGGGCGACGAAATTCCAGAAACATGTACTTCTCCATTACTAAAAGTAACAGGTCGCAGCATACGAACGACAGCGCCGTCGAAACTGTCACAAACTGTCACGTTTTGGCAAATTTGAAGTACTTTTTTGTGTGATTCTTCACACTTCTTGACGCTTGAGTATGCGATTGCCGTCTATGACGGCAGGGTGCCTGCGCTCGATCAGTCCAGGACAATGCGCAATGAGGGCGCCTGGCTGAAGCGGTAGCCACGCCCTCGCACCATGACGATGGCATCGGCCTGTACGCCCACGGTCTCCAGCTTGCGGCGCAGACGGCGCACAAGCGAAAACAAGGCGTTCTGGTAGTCCGCCTCTTCCTCGTCACGCCACAGCATGGCGCGCAATGCCTCGCTTTCCACGATCACGCCAGGCGACTGAGCCAGCATCTGCAACACCATGAGTTCCCGTGACGTCAGCCCGACGCGCTGGCCGTTTCCGCCTTCCAGGCACCGGCTGGCCAGCATCAGCCTGGGGCCCGACTCGCGGCGCGCGGCCTCACCCGAGGGAGCGGCCCGGGCCACCACCGCCTTGAGCGCCAGCTCCACTTCCTCCATTTCCACGGGCTTGACCAGATAGACATCGGTGCCAGAGCGCCAGCCGGCCAGCCTGTCACTGGCCGAGTAGCGACCCGACAGCATCACCACCCCCACCGACGGGTACGCGCTCCGCACCCACTGTGTCAGCTCGATCCCCGATTCGCCAGGCAAGCCCACATCCACCAGCAACAGGTCCGGGACGCGCTCGATGAACTGCCCACGCAGCGCCTGCCCGTCGCGCACGGCGCGCACGGTCCATTGCCCACTCTCCTGGAGATACTCCGCCAACGACTCCCGAAGGTTGTCGAAGTCCTCGCATATCACGACATCCCACATAAATGTTCACGCGAATTCATTGTTTCCGGTAACCGGCTCCAGCCCGTACGCCGTTGCCGCATGCAACGGCATCACGAGAGAGAAGCAGATATCCCCTCCTTCCGCGTGATAGGTGATGTCGCCATGCAATATCTGTGCAATGCCGCGAACCCAGTAAAGCCCCAAACCGGTGCCTGAAAGGCCTTGCGCGCCTTGCGCGCGGTAGTACTTCTTGAACAGCCGCCCGGTATCGGGAAAGCCCGCCTCGCCCACACGGTTGACCACCCCCAGCCGAAGCTCCTGGAGTCCGGGCTGACTGCCCGGGCAGACCTCGGCCCGCAAGCGGACCACCGAGCCGGCGGGAGAATACTTCAACGCATTGTTCACCAGATTGCGGACCATCAAAAGAACCAGCGGCACGCCGCAGTTCATGCGCGCACCCCGCAGCCCGCCGGCATCCCTGAGCTGGCGCCATCCGTCCAGGTCCACCCGCCTGTCCGCCTGCCCGAATTCGGTCACCAGCCGCTCCATCACCTGCTGCGCGTCGACCCATGGCTGCACGCCGTCGTGCCACTCGCCATCGCCTTCCACCTGGCGCTTGTGGTGCCCGATCTCGCTGAAAGCCTCGACCTCCAGGAACAGCCCCCGCATCTGACTGATCGATGCATCGATGCGTTGCAGATCCCGGCGCAAGGGAGCGTTGTCCACGTCGCCCATCGACTGCAGGCGGCGCTTGAGCCCTCCCAGCGCCATCGCCAGCACCGTCAGCGGTGACCGCACCTCGTGCAGCAGCATGCCCAGAAAGCGCCCGTCCTCCTCACGCTCGCGGCGCTCGCTGGCCACCCTCTGACGGGTCAGCTCCAGCTCCCGGGCAGCGTTTTCTTTCTGTCTGGCCAGCAGCTTGTTGCGTCGCAGGAGCGTCAGCTGCAACACTACGGCGGTGACCGCATTCACGAAGAGCCCCGGGTACAGCTGCATAAAGCTCGCGGGCATGATGCCGCGGGCCAGCAGGAAGAACACCGTGAAATAGGCAAAGATCCCCAGCATGTTCAGCCGCAGCAGCCACTCCTCGATGGCGTCGTCCGAATGCACGTCGAAGGTCATCAGGGCCGCGATCACGGCCGATAGGGGCACCACGATGACGTTGATGGAAAAACCTTCGTGGGACATGCCCAGCAACACCAGCAGCAGCTGCAGCACCAGAAGGGAGATATGCAGGTCCAGCAACCTCAGCGGCCAGACCGCGCTGACGTGCTGGCGCACATAGGTGCGGTAGAAAACCGCGCCGCACAGGAAATGGACAGAGGAGATCACGTCTGTCAGGCGGTTGGCCAGCTCCGGCTGTTGCGGCCAGACCAGGCGGTTACCCATCCCGAAGTACATGACCACGGCCACCGCCGTCACGATCTGGTACACGGCATTGAGCCCCCAGAGGCGGTCCCGTCCCGTCACGGCCAGCAGGGCCGACCCGAAGGACAGCAGCAGCACTCCTCCGCCGTAGACGCCGACCCCCAGCAGGGTCAGCGCGTCCTCGTTGACGACATCCAGCTCGTCCAGCAGGCGGATATGTGTGGCGATGCCGGTGCTCGACATCACCCGCACGTACATCCATTGTCCGGGTGCTGCGGTGGCATCCACCGCGAACCCCAGTTCTTCGCGCGGACGCTGCGCGAACGCATGGCTGTCCCCCTGCCGGGACTCGATCCAGCGTGCCGGGTCACCGGGGTCCGGCAGGAAGAACCGGACATCATCCAGATAGCTGGGCTGCACCAGCAGCACCTGACGGTTGCCCCCGGCCGATGCAGGCCGCTGCAGCCGGAACCAGTGTGCTGCCCGTGAGTGGCCCGCCGACTGCATCGCCGACACCTGTTCGAACGCCGCATCGTCCAGGGCGTGAACCTCGTCCACCGTCATGGTGGCGGTGTCGTCGATGTAGCGGAACACCAAGGCCTGACTCGGATGCCCGTCCATCCAGAAAGACACCACCAGGTAAAAGGCGGCAATCACCAGCGCCTGCAGCATGTACTGCAAGGTCCGAAGCCGCGCCGACTTTCCTCGGCGCACAAAAAGGGACGCTGCTGTTGCCCGCAAACGGGTCAACGCAGGATGACAATCGCCGGACATGGTGGTGTGGGCTTCGGATCTTGTAATTCGTTTGCGCGGATTTAACTATGAAATGCTTAGCCTGTGAAGCATTTCCCACCCAAGATGTGATGGCCCACCAGCGCCTGAGCCAATGAGCCGGATCAATCAGGTCACACCGGGCGGCCCGAAGCCCCCTGCCAGCCCCGCCATTGCGCCGGCGTCTGGCGATGGCGCTCCCGAGCCGGGAGATGGCCTCTCAGCAACGCATCGCCCACGGCCCACACATGGGATGCGCCCCCCGCGAGGCAGCGAAGGATACCAACACGGATCAGCGGCAGGCCTTGCACCAAAAATGTGCGCATATTCACACTTGGCGATTTCTCTGCCCTTTTTGAGCAAAAAGCCACTACCAAACTGAGGTTGGGGAACTAGTATCAAATAGTAAGTAAACTTACGGTAATCGCCACAAGGAGCTGTATTGCCCCATGTACACCGTCCATTCGACCATTGGCGACAAGTCGGTGTCGCCCCCCCGGCTTTGCTTTCAGCCCGGCCTTCGCTAACTGACTGACTGTTCCCCCCGACATCCTCTCCTGACAGGTACCACGCTCCACCAGCAACTGGGGAGGATGTTCTTGCGCTACGTCCCTGGAGTCCTCCCTTGAACAAGAACAAGCTGGTTTTCCGCCCATCCCGCCGAGCCATCGCCCTTGAACCCCGGCTGCTGTTCGACGGCGCAGGTGCCATTGCCGCGGCAGATGCCGCCGAAACCGAGACGGCACAGCCTCCGGTGCCAGCTGCCACGCAGCAGGACAGCAGCAGCACACCAGCGAGCACGACCGAAGTCCTGGACAACGCCACAGGCGCCGGGAATCCGGCACCCGACCTGCCAGCGAACAGCGGCACTGCAGATGAAGACAGGCAGGCCCGCCTGGCCGGCGACGATAACCCGGACGACGACACCGATCCCGCCACCATCGACAACGGCGATGCCGCGAACACGCTGGTGGTGGTGGACGCCCGCGTGGCCGAGATGGACGGCTTCACCCTCGATCTGCCGGCCAACGTCACGGTGCGCGTGGTCGCGCGCGACGAATCCGGGCTGGATGCCGTGGGACAGGTCCTGACCGAGAGCGGACAGCGTTACGACACCATCCACATCATCAGCCACGGAACGCCCGGCAGCCTGACGCTGGGCAATGAAACCATCGCTGGCGGCAGCCTCAGCGATGCCCAGCGCGAGAAACTGCTGGCCTGGGCGCCTTCCCTCACGGACGAGGCCGACATCCTGCTCTATGGCTGCGACATCGCCGCCGGCAACGAAGGTGAGGCCTTCATCACCGAACTCGCCCACCTCACAGGCGCCGACATCGCTGCCTCGACCGACGCCACCGGCGCCGCCGACAAGGGCGGCGACTGGAATCTGGAGCGAACCACCGGCGCCATCGAGACACCGGCGCTGAACTTGGCGGGGTTCGACGGGTTGCTGGCCGCCACTGCGGTGATCGACACCGGTACCGCCGAAACGCGAAAGACCACCGAAGACACACCGTTGGTCATCAGCGGCGTGACGGTCAGTGGCAACGCCAGCGATGTCATCACGCTGGCCATCACCACCACAGGAGGCACGTCGACACTCGATGGCCTCGCCGGCCTGACTGTCAACGGGAATGGCAGCACAAGCATCTCCGTCACAGGGACAATCGCCAACATCAACACCGCACTGGCGACATTGAACTTCAGACCGGAAGAGAACAGGAACAGCCTCACGAGCGGCTACACCCCGAAAATCACGCTGAGCGTCACGGCCGGCGGAACGGGCACACTGGACATCGACAACATCGTTGTCACGCCCGTGAATGACGACCCGGTGCTCGACGGTTCGCCATTGGTCGTACGCGAGGGCGGTTCGGCCGCCTTCTCGCTGGAGAACCTGGCAAGCAGCGCTGCCGACCTGGACCCCGACATCGGCACGGGCCAGCAGGTGCTCACCCAGCTGATGCTGACGCTGGACTCATTGCCGACCGACGGAGAGCTCACCTACAAGGGCGGCCCGGTCGAGGTGGGAACGATCATTCCGGTCGAAGATCTGGACCAATTGGTCTACCGGCACACCGCAGGCGACGTCGCCGAAGTCACCACCGTGACCTTCAAGGTCACCGTACACGACGGCGGCGGTGGCAGCACTTCCGGCGATCTCTCCATACGGATCGAACCCGTCAACCAGGCGCCTTCGGTGTCCGGCTCGCCCTGGATGTACGAAGGTGCGGTGGCTTCCGTGGCACCGACCGTGGATCTGGGCGATGCCAACGATTCGGCCACGGTCACGATCGACGAGATCGACACCGGCGGACAGGGCTTCTTCTTCATCGACGCCAACAACGATGGTGTGCTGGACGCAGGTGAGGCGATCGTCGGCACATGGACGGGCACGCTGGACGATCTTGCGAAGCTGAAGTTCGACCACAACGGTGTCGAGCCCGATGCAGCCGGCGTAAGCACCCCCAGTTACCGTGTGACCGTGAGCGACACCGGTGGCGGCGAGGGCCCGGAGGCATCCAAGAGCAGCACAAAAACCATCTCGATCGCTGTGCGTCCGAACAACGACGATCCCTTGCTGGACACGAATCGGCATGGATCGGAAACGGATGCCCTGGTCATCGACGAATGGAGCACGGTCACGCTGGACAGCACCATGCTCCAAATCCAGGACGTGGACACACCGGAAGCGTCGAACCTGGTGTACACGCTGACTTCGACCCCGGTTCAGGGGCAGTTGCAGATCCAGATCGAGGGAACCTGGTATGGTCTGAGCAGCGGTGCCCGATTCACGCAGCATGACATCGACACGGGTCGAGTCCGGTTCATGGCCTTCGGGGTCAGCAGCGACCAGAACGTCAGCTTCGGCTTCACGGTGCGCGACTCGGCCTTCGGCTACGACCTGAGCGACCGCGACGGCATGCCGCCCGGCGTTCTGCGCGAAGGCGGCGTGTACGACAGCAATGGCACGCTCAAGGAGCATCATTTCCACATCACCATCCGTCAGGTGGACGATGGCTCGGGCAACGGACAGCTGCCGCTGGACCTGCTGGGTGCCACAGCCAGCCAGGTTGCCAGCAGCAGCGGCGCCGGCAACTGGCTGGAAGGCTCGGACAACACCATCACCGACACCCAGCTGAGCTGGACATACGTGCGCGAAAACGGGGAAGGCACGATCGAACCGACCCCAGCGAAAGAAATCATCTATACGCTCACATCGCTGCCTACCAACGGTACTGTGCTGCTGAACGGACAGGCCCTTGTGGTCGGTGAGAACTTCTCTCAAGACGACATCAACGCCGGCAGGGTGCGTTTCGTGCACGACGGAGGCGAGGACTTTGTCAGCAGCTTCGACTACTACGTTTCGGATGGCAATTCTCCGCAGATCGGTCGGTTTGACATCGACGTCACACCCCTGAACGACCGCCCGACGGCCAATGGCGGTGCCACGCACGTCAGGGAGGGAGGCAGTGTCCATCTGGATGCGAGCATCATCGGCCTGTCGGACGCGGACGGTGCCGAGGAAGCCGAAAAGCGGACAGGCGAAGGGGCGGCCGACTTCCTCTGGTTCAAGGTATCCGACCTGCCCGCGCATGGCACGCTCCAACGCTGGAACGGCAGCAGTTGGGTTGCCGTGGACACCAACGAATGGCTGCCATCCACGATCCTGACCGCATCTGTAGGAGGTCAGCCGTCGGGTCTGCGGTTCGTGCACGACGGCACCGAGCCGCTGGCCTATGCGGGCGGGCCTACGACGAGCTTCGGCTTCGTGGTGCGTGACGACATGACCGCCCCCGACAGTCCGTTTGCGGCCGACACATCCACGCCCGCAAGCGACAACGTGAGCGAGACGGCGACAGTCACCATTGGCATCATTCCGATCAACGATGCGCCCCAGGTTGCCGACAGGCCTTCGGACACCGACCCCACCATCGACGGCACCATCAATGACGGTGGTGCATTGACCGGCAGGAACGAGGTGCTAGCCAACGTGGCCGAAGGCAGCACGGTCACGATCACGTCGGATCACCTGACGGCGGTGGATCGCGACAACACCACCGTACAGCGGCAGTACCGCATCATCGAGGCACCCGCGCTGGGCAGCCTGCTGCTCGACGGCAAGGCAATCGGCGTGGGCTCCACCTTCACGCAAGCCGACATCGACGCAGGCAAACTCAGCTACCGCCACAACGGCAGCGAGGTCGGCGCACTCACGACCGACGACTGGGGCAGTTACCACGACATGTTCCGGTTCTCGGTCAACGACGGTGTGCATGCCGATCGGGGCGACACCAACAACGGCAATGCCTTCCTCATTACCCTTTTGCCGACCAACGATGCGCCCGTGGTGACGGCACCCGGTGGCCCCATCCACATCGACAGCACCGATCCGCAGTACAACCAGGTACCCGGCTTCTCTGTCGCCGATCCCGACCTCACGGATGGCATCGCGGCCCCCCACGAATCCGATTTCATCCAGGTCACGGTGCGCCTGCTGGACCAGTCCGGCAACCCGATCACCAACTACGCCACCGGCTTTGGCGGCGGGGGTGTTCAGATCGGCCATGGCGCGCCGACGACGCCGGGGCTGGTGGTCACGCAGGACGGCAACAACAAGATTCTGCAGTTCCAGGGCACCCGCGAGCAGGTCAACCAGGCACTGGCCGGGCTGACCGTCACGTTTGAAAATGACCTGAACCAGCGCTTCAGGGTTGAGGTCATCGCCGACGACCGCCTGCGCGATGCCAGCGGCAACCTCGTGACCACGGGCAGCGACGCCAACGGCGGCGAAATGAACCAGGCCACGACGCCGGGCGGCGCACCCACCGCCGTGGACGGCACCCAGCCCGACTGGGCCAATGGCGATGCCGTGCCGTCGGGCAGTCACGTCCTCGCGGGCAACATCAGTGCCGCCTCGGTGGAAATCTGGGCTTCGCACACCAACGAGGCGGCCACATTCACCGGCCCGACCAGCGTCACGGTCAACGAAGACGTGCGCACCCCGGTATCGGGCTTCGTCGTCAGCGATCCCGAGTCCGACGGACTGGGCACACCGGTCACGGTCACCATTTCGGTGCCCAGCGATCACGGCACCCTGCATATCGGCTCCCATAGCTTACCGGTCACCGTGGTCGGCAACGGCTCCCGCAGCCTCACGCTGACGGGGCAGGCGAAGGCCATCCAGGACCTGCTCAACGGCGTGGGTGGCGTTGGGGGCCTGTTCTTCGAGTCAGCGGAAAATGTCAACCACGACCTCAACGGCGGCGCCACCGGTGACGTGACCCTGACCCTGAGCTTCAACGACACCGGGTCGGCCATCGGCAGCGACACCGGTGACGACAGCCAGCCGAACAACCCGGCCGACATCACCACGGCCATCACCATCACGGCCGTCAACGACGCGCCATCGGTGAACCCCGGCGACGACACCAGCACCATCACCATCGGCGGCACCGGCTTCGTCGCGGTGCCGGGCTTCAAGATCACCGATGTGGATGCGAAAGATGGTTACGCCGCAGGCGAAGCCGATGACGTGATCGAGGTCACGGTGCGGGTACTGGGCGACTCGAACACGCCGCTGTCCGCAGCTCAATACGAGAGCCTCGGCATCTCCCTGAGCAGCACCTATACAGGATCCGAGGTGAAGGTGGACACCACGTACACGGGCGAGCACAAGGCGCTGCAGGTGCGTGGCAGACTTGCAGATATCAACGACTACCTGGCTGGCCTGCAGGTGCAGTTTGCCAACGCCGGGGTCGCCAACGTGGACCACACCTACCGCATCGAGGTCATCGTCGATGACCGCTTGCGCGACCGTGACTCCGGCGAACTGGTCGATGGGGACGCCAGGACGGCCGGTACCCAGCCGGTCGCCAACGGTGGCGACCGCAACCAGAACCCGAACAACAACGGCCTGGGCCCGGACAACGGCGCCATCCCGACGACCGAGATCGATCCCTATGTCGTCGGCTATGTGACGGCGGGCAGTGCGGTCGGCGGTCTCTACAACCTGCGCAGCGACAGCCGCGAGCTGTTCATCTCGACGGTGAACGATCCGGGCAATATCACGGGCGACGACGTCAGGGTCGACGAAGGCGCCATCACCACCACGAACGGCAGCACCGCGACTGTCACCATCGGTCCCATCACGCTGGCCGATCCGGACGACAACGGCGCGACCGATCTCACCGTCACTGTATCGGTGCCATCTGGCTTCACGATCAACGGTGTGGGCACCGGCGGCGGCACGGTGACGCCCACGGGGGGAACCTCGGTCACCATCACGGGCACCGAGGCGGAGATCAATGCGCGCCTGGCGTCCATCATCATCGGCCTGCCCGATCCGGATGGCAATGGCGCGACCGACCCGGCCAATGCCGACTGGCACGGCAGCTTCGACGTAACCGTGGTCTACAACGACCAGGGCAACACCGGCCTGCGCCCGGGCACCCTGGAAGGGGACACGAACACTCCCAACGCAGGGCCCGGTGACTATGCGTACGTGGACACCGACCCCGACAGCACGGACAACGCGCTGCAGACCACCCGCATCTTCACAGTCACCGTCAACCCGGTCAACGACGCACCGGAGGTCACAGACCCCACGAACGTGACCCTGTCGGCGGTGTCCGAAGACACCGATCCGGCGGACATCAACGGCCGCACCGTCGGCGACCTGTTCGCCGATCGCTTCAGCGACCCGCGCGATGCCGGTACCGCCAATGGCGCCGACAGCTTCTACGGCGTCGCCATCGTGGGCGCCACGCCGAGCGCCGGCCAGGGCGAGTGGCAGTACAGCACCGATGGCGGCGGCACTTGGACGGCCGTCGGCAGCCGCGGCGCCAGCAATGCCCTGGTGCTGGACAAGGACGCCAAGCTGCGTTTTGTGCCTGCTGCCGACTTCCACGGCACACCCGAAAAGCTGACGGTGCACCTGGTGGAGACGGACGACAACGACGACAGCGGGACGACCCAGCCGACCAATGGCCAGACCGTCAACCTCAGCGGCACCTGCCTGAGCGGCGTCGGCGGCGCGACGGTTTACAGCGCCCAGCCCATCGACCTCGTGACCAGCGTGACCAACGTCAACGACCGCCCCACGGGCTCCGATGCGTCGATCACGGTGGACGAGGCCGCGACCAACCCCGCCGGGCAAACGGTGGCCGACCTGTTCGGCGCAGGCTTCAGCGACGCCACCGACGACCAGGCCGACATTGCCGGAGGAGGCGATGCAGCCACGGCGTTTGGCGGTATTGCCATCGTCGGCAACCCTGCCGACGCCGATACCGAAGGCGTCTGGGAATACAACACCGGTGGTGGCTGGGTTGCCGTGGGAACCGTGTCGGACACGAGCGCTCTGGTTCTGCCACCCGAGGCGCTGTTGCGCTTCAGGCCGACCGGTGACGCAAACGGCGACGGCAACGGTGATTTCAACGGCACGCCGCCGGCCTTGTCCGTCCGCCTGGCCAACTCGGCACAGACATTCGGCACCAAAGTGGATCTCGGGCTCAGCGCAGATGAAGCCCAGAACACCACGAGCACATGGTCTGTGGTGCGTGAACTGGGCGCGACAGTCAACCCGGTCAACGACGCCCCTGGATTCAGCCACAAACCATCCAACCCGACCGTGGAGGAAAACGCAGGTGTTGGCACTGGCACGCCTGCGGTCAACCTGCTGGACAGCGGCAGCGTCACGGACATCGATCTGGGCACCACGCCGGGCCTGACGGACGGCGTGTTCGGCGCGGGTTCCATCACGGCGCAACTGACCGATGGAATTGACGGCGACGTGCTGCAGCTCGGCAATGGCCTGGAGGCCGGTGCCAACGGCATCGCCACGGTCACCGGCGGCACAGGCAGCACGGCACTGGTCATCACCTTCACCCCCGACGCGACGGTGGAGCAGGTCGAGGCCGTGCTGGCCGCGATCCAGTACACCCACACCGGCGACGACCCGACCAACCTGCGGTCCGGCTCTGCCGATACCCAGCGCAGCTACACCATCACGCTCAGCGATGGCAATAACGTGGACGCGCATGGTGACCATGCCGGCGGCCCCGCTCCGCTGACGGCGACCAAGAGCGGCACCATCACCATCACCGCCACCAACGACCCGCCGGTGGCCACCGACAACAACGAGACCATCAGCGAGGGCGCGGCGACCGTGGGCGGCAACGTCATCACGGACAACGACGGTCATGGCGTCGATTCGGACCCCGACACGCCTGTGTCGGATCTGAGCATCACCAACATCACGCCGCCCCCGGGCGGCAGCGGAGGCGGCTCGGTGTCCGGGCCGACGACGGTGGAAGGGCGGTACGGAACGCTCACCATCCAGCCGGATGGCAGCTATACCTACACACTCAACAACGACCACCCTGCCGTGAAGGGCCTGAACGACCCGACCGACACACTGACCGAGGTGTTCGGCTACACCCTGTCCGACGGATCGCTCACCGACACGGCGAATCTGACCATCACCATCACCGGTGTCGACGACCCGGTGACGGTGACGGTACCCAACGACACCTCCGCCACATCGCCGGACGGCGACATCACCGACCACGTGGTGTTCGAAAGCGCCCTGCCCGATGGCTCCGACCCGGACACGACGCCGGGTGCGAACACCACGGTGTCATCCAGCTTCACCGTGGTGGCCGAGGACGGCCTGGACCCTGACGATGCCATCGTCGTGGGTTACACCCGCGCTGATGGCTCGCCCGCCACGCTGACGCTGACCAAGGCCCAGGTCGAGGCGCTGGCCACCACCCAGCAGACGATCACGACGCGCTACGGCGAGCTGGTGCTCAACGGCTACAGCGTGGGCACCGATGGCACGGTCACCATCGGCTACACCTACACGCTGACCACGGCGCCGGCGGTCGGTGGTGCCGACACCATGGACAGCTTCAGCATCACGGCCAACGACCGCGATGACGACAGCGACAGTCAGACGCTGAACATCAAGATCGTGGACGATGCGCCCGCGGCGGTGAGCGACACCAACAGCCTGCTGCGGCACGAGGGCACGGTGGGTGGCAACGTCTACGACAACGACCAGGACACCATCGGTGCTGACGGACCGGCCGCATCGGGACCCGTGACCGGCGTCAGGGCGGGCAACGACACGGGGACCCCCGCCACGGGAGACGTGGGAGGCCTCGGGGTCACCGGCAAATACGGCAACGTGGTGATCTACGCCGACGGCAGCTATACCTACACCATCGACCCGGCAAACGCCGAGGTGATCGCGCTGGGCACGGGCGAGCTGACCGATGAGTTTGTCTACACCATCACTGACGCCGACGGCGACACCGCCACGGCAACGCTGACGATCACGATCGCCGCCAACCAGCCGCCGGAGGTCGAGCCGGAATCCGTCACCACACCGGAAGACAAACCCATCACCGGCAATCTGCTGACCAATGACTCTGACCCGGACGGGGATCCGCTGACGGTCACCGAGTTCGTCGTCGATATTGGCGGCACGCCGGCGACATTCACGGTTCCCCCGGGTGAATCGACCGCCGCCGTGATTCCTGGCGTCGGCACGATCACCATCGGATCGGATGGCTCCTACGAGTACGTGCCCGAACCTGACTGGCACGGCACGGTGCCGCAGGTCACGTACACGGTGTCGGACGGGACGGGCGATCCGGTCAACGGCACGAGGCAGTCCACGCTCGACATCACGGTCACCCCTGTGGTGGATATTGAGACTGACACCTCGTCCACCCTCGTCAACACACCGGTGACGATTCCGGTGCTGGACAACGACTCCTTCGAAGGTGATTCGCCGGAGGTCACCGGCACCACGCCGCCGGCCAATGGTTCGGTGACGGTCAACCCCGACGGCACCATCACCTACACGCCCAACCCTGGCTTCACGGGCACCGACACCTTCACCTACACGGTGACCAGTGGCGGCGTCACGGAAACGGCCACGGTGACCGTCGAGGTGTACAACGATCCTCCGGCACCACAGCCCGACCGGGTGGTCACGCGGGAAGACACACCGGCGCGGGGAAATGTGCTGGCCAATGACGGCGAGCCGGATGGCCACCCCCTCACGGTCACGGAATTCACCGTCAACGGCCGGACATACACCGCCGGCAGTACCGTGAACATCCCCGGCGCCGGGTCGTTCACGCTGCGCCCTGATGGCAGCTACACCTTCGTGCCGGTACCCGACTGGCACGGTAACGTGCCCACCATCACGTACACGGTGTCCGACGGCACGGGTGCGGTCAATCATTCCGCCAGCTCGGAGTTGCGCATCACCGTCACCCCGGTGCCCGACATCGAACCCGACAAGACCTCCACCGAAGAGGGCAAGCCGGTGACGATTCCGGTGCTCGACAACGATAACTTCGAAGGCAAGCCGAAGATCACCGGGACGACGCCACCGGCCAACGGCACCGTCACGATCAATCCGGACGGCACCATCACCTACACGCCCAACCCCAGCTTCACGGGCACCGACACCTTCACCTACACGGTGACCAGTGGCGGTGTCAAGGAAACGGCCACGGTGTCGGTCGAGGTGCTGCCTGGCAAGGCCCAGGGCCTGGTGGGCCTGCCGCCGGACCGTCTTGATGGCGCATCCGGCCCGTCGGCCTTCCCGCATGGCCCTGCATCCGGACGCCATACTCCGGATGCGTGGATCTCCGGCCTGCCGCGCGCCGGTCTTGGGGTCGAGCCGGTCACCTACGTGCACGAGGCCGTGGTGGCGGCACAGACCGAGCGCGAATTCGCGGGCGACTCGCAAGCCACTGGCCGAATCGACATGGCGCGGCCGTACAGCAGCGGCGTGCAGGTGCCGGGCATGGACCTCGGTATCGACCCCGCGCTGTTCGTGCAGGATGCGGTCCGCAGCTCGCAAAGCCTGGCCGAGTTCATGCAACAGCTGGTACAGGGCCGCCACGGCCGCGTGTCGCTGAGCGTCGATCAGGACCTGCCCACGCCCGGGCTGTATCAGCCGGACGCCGCCAAGCTGGTGCCGCAGCCGGATGACAGCACGAAGGAGACCGTCAAGCCGGTGCCCGACGCGGCCACGCCTGAAAAGACGGCGTTCCCGACATCCGCCGACGCCGACCTGCTGGCGGAAGAAACCGCCGCCGACGACAGCGTCGGGCACGAAGCAGTTCGATCCGCCCCCTCGTTTGCCGACCAGCTGCGCCGTGGTGCCACGCGCCTGCCCATGTCGGTCGCCCGAATCTGAGTCCGCCTGAACCGATGCAACCCGCAACGACAAAAGCCATCATGCAAAACTCCAACAAGCTCCGCTCTTCCATTGCCCCCCGTTTGCTGGCCCTGACGGCTGCCCTTTTCCTGGCCGGTTGCGGCTCGTTGGCCCCCGTGCCTTTCAAGGCCGATGAAATCAGCGAGCGTGCCGCGCAGGATCGCCTGCAGATGTACGCGGACCAGGAGCCCATCAACGGACCGCTGACCTTCCATGAGGCCGCCGCGCGCGCCCTCAAGTACAACCTCGACTACCGCCTGAAGCTGATGGAGAGCGCGCTCTCACGCAGCCTGCACGACGTGTCCTCGCACGAGATGCTGCCGCGCCTGGTGGCCGGTGCCGGCTATGTGCACCGGAACAACGACTCGGGCGGCAGCTCCATCGGCATCATCGACCGTGAGGAGTCGCTGCGCCCGTCCACCTCGCAGGAGCGCGAACGCACCCTGGCCAACCTCAGCTTCTCGTGGAACGCGCTGGATTTCGGCGTCTCGTACTACCGCGCGCAACAAAAGGCCGACCAGGTCCTGATGGCCGAGGAGCGCCGCCGCAAGGTGATGCAGAACGTGCTGCAGGACGTGCGCAACAGCTACTGGCGCGCCCTAGGTGCCCAGAAGCTTATCGGCCGCGTCGACAGCCTGCTGGAGCGCGTCAACAAGGCGCTGGCCAACGCGAAGGAAGTCGAGCAGAAGGGCCTGATGCCGCGCGCCCAGGTGCTGTCGTACCAGCGCGCGCTGCTGGACGCCGTCAGCCTGCTGACCCTGCGCCGCCAGGACCTGGAGCTGGCCCGCGCCGAACTCAACGCGCTGATGTCGGTGGCACCCGGCACCAGCTACACCCTCGCCGACGAGAAGGAGTTCGCCCTGCCGCCCGTGCCGTTCAACGTCGAGACGCTGGAGCGCATGGCCCTGGAGAAGCGCCCCGAGATCATGGAGGAGTGGTACCGCAAGCGCGTGACCGAGAACGACATCAAGGTCGCCAAGGCGATGATGTGGCCCAACCTGAGCATCGACGCCGGCCCGCAGTACGACTCCAACCGCTTCAACTACAACAGCTCGTGGTTCGATACGGGCGTGCGTATCTCCTGGAACATCCTGCGCCTGGCGCAGTGGCCCGCGCTCAAGCAGGCCCATGAGCATCAGAACAAGGTGGACGACATGCGCCGCATGGCCCTGTCGATGGCGGTACTGACCCAGGTGCGCGTTGGCCTGCAACGCTATGGCCTGGCCCTGCAGGAACTGAAGTTCGCCGAGGAAAGCCTGCGCGTGGACCAGAACCTGTACACCTACGCCAAGGCCGCCGCGCAAAGCCGGTTCGATTCGGAGCTGGAGGTGATCCGCTCCGAAGCCCGCGCCCTGCTGGCCGAATACCAGCGCTACGCCGCCTACTCGAACGCACAGGCCGCCTGGGGCCGCGTGTACAACTCGGTGGGACTGGACGTGCTGCCGGAAGCGGTCGACGGCCACGACATCAAGACGCTGGCCTCGGCGCTGGAGACCACCATGTCCCAATGGCAAAGCCAGGTGTTCTCGGCAGCCAGCCGGCAATGACCCGACAATCAGCCGATATATGAACCATCGACTCTCCCGCAGACCGGCGATGCCCGGCCTGCTGGGTGCGCTGACCCTCGCATGCGCCCCGGCGCTGGCCCAGTCGCCCATTCCTCCGGCGGGTGCCAAACCCGCCCCCGCAGCCACCACCCATGCGCCCGCACCGGCCAAACCGGTGGCTGCGCCGGCAACGGAAGACCCCAACGCGATCCGTGTCCTGCTCAGCCCTGACATGGAGACCACGCTGGTGGCCCAGATGGTCGGACGCATCTCGCGGCTCCAGTCGCAACTGGGGGCACGGGTGACCAAGGGCCTGACCGTGGTGGGCTTCGACTGCGGCGAGGCGCAGGCACGGCTGAAAATGGCCCAGGCGGAAAATGCCTCGGCGCAGGAGACGCTCACGGTCAAACGCAACCTGCGCCAACTCGACGCCGCCGGCGATACGGAAGTCACGCTCGCCGCAGCCGAAGTCGACAAGACCCGAGCCGCCATCGAGGTGTCACGCGCCCAGCTGGCCAACTGCAACGTGGTGGCGCCGTTCACCGGCCGCATCGTCAAGCTGCACGTCAAGCCCTACCAGGGCGTGAACATCGGCGCGCCGCTGGTCGAAATGGTGAGCGACGGCCCCCTGAAGATCCGCCTGAATGTGCCTTCGCGCTGGCTGCGCCAGCTTCGCGCGGGCACGCCTTTCACTGTGGCCATCAACGAGACCGGCCGCGACTATCCGGCCAAGGTGACGGCCATGAACGCCCGCGTCGATGCCGTGGCGCAGACGATCGAGCTTGAAGCGCGCATGGACAAGGCGTACCCGGAACTGCTGGCCGGCATGAGCGGGGTGGCCCGCTTCGATCTGGCGCCCTGACATGTCCCGCCAACCCGCACCGTCAGCGCTGGCCGACGAGCTGTCCGCGCGCGCCCGCGCCGCTGACAGCGTGGCGGAGCTGGGCATCAGCATGGCCAACGACAGCCATGCGGCACTGCCCTTCCGGCAGGCACTGGTTTTCGACGCGAAGGACCGGCTGCTGACCGTCTCCGGCCTGGCCCGCCCCACCGAGGACAGCCCCTATCTGCTGTGGCTGCGCCGCGCCTGGCCCTGGGTTCGCGAAAAGGCCGGTGCGGCGGGAGGCTGGTTCGCGCCCACCGACGGTGTGCTGGCCACCGCGCCCGACGGTGTGGCCGATGGCTGGCGCGAATGGTGGCCGGCGGGTGCCCTGGTGATCCCGCTCGCACGCCGCAGCGGCCAGCCGCTGGGCTGCGTGTGCTTCCTGCTCGATCAGCCCCCGACGCCAGCCTCGGCACAGGTGCTGACACGCGTGGCGCCCACCTGGGCCTATTGCTGGGAGATGCTCGCGGGCGTGCCCCGCGACGGTCTGAAGGAACGCTGGCGGGGCCTGGGCAGGCTCAAGCAGCGCCTGATCATCGGCGCGCTGGTGCTGCTGCTGTTCCTGCCGGTGCGCCAGACGGCTCTCGCCCCCGCCGAGGTGGTACCGGTGGACGGCATGGAAATCGCCGCGGCCATCGACGGCGTGGTGAAGACCATTCATGTGCGGCCCAACCAGGCCGTCAAGGCCGGCGACCCGCTGTTCTCGCTCGACGACACCACGCTGCGCAGCCGGCTCGAAGTGGCCCGACAATCGGTCGCCGTGGCCGATGCCGAGCTCGAGGCTGCCAGCCAGCTGGCCTTCAACGACAGCCGCAGCAAGGCCGAGCTGGCCATCCTGACCGGTCGCGCGCAGGAGCGCCGGGCCGAACTGGCTGCCGTGCAGGAGCAGCTGGCGCGCGTGGATGTCGTCGCCCCCTACGATGGTGTCGCCGTGTTTGCCGATCCCGACCAGTGGCAGGGCAAGCCCGTGGCCACAGGCGAGCGCATCATGCTGCTGGCCAACCCCGACAAGCCAGGCATCCTGGTCCAGCTGCCGGTCGCCGACGCGATCGCGCTCGATCCGGGTGCCGCGGTGAAAGTCTTCCTGACCGTGCGTCCGCTTTCGCCCCTGTCAGGAAAGATCACCGAAACCAGTTACCAGGCAACGCTGTCGCCCGAAGGCGTTGCCAGCTACCGCCTGCGCGCCGAACTCGACGAGGACGACCGCCCCCATGCACGCCTGGGCCTGCGCGGCACGGCCAAGCTCTACGGCGGCTGGGTGACGCTGGGCTACTACCTGTTCCGGCGTCCGCTGGCCACCCTGCGCGAATGGACCGGACTGTGATGCAGCCCAACGCGTCCGCCGCGCTGCAGCCCCTGCGACAGGACCTGCGCCTGTTCGAATCGGGGCCATCCAGCGACGGCTCCCCGGCCTGGGCGATCCAGGACCCGGTGCTCAACCGCTTCTACCGCATCGGCTGGCTCGAATACGAGTGCCTGCTGCGCTGGCCCGGCGACCCGGCCCGCATTTCCGAGGACATAGCAGCCAGCACGCCTCTGGCCGTGGACGCAGAGCAGGTTGAAGACTTCGCGCGCTTTCTCGACCAGCACCAGCTGCTCAAGCCCTCTGCCGCAGGTGTCCAGCGCATGGTCCAGAAGGCGCGCGAACCCGGCTGGCGGCACTGGCGCTGGTGGCTGCACCACTACCTGTTCATCCGCGTGCCGCTGATCCACCCCGAGCGCTGGCTGCAGCGTCTCGCGCGCCTGCTCGATCCGCTGTTTTCGTGGCCGGCGCTGATGTTGCTGCTGCTCGCCAGCCTGACGGGCATCGTGCTCGTGGCACGCCAGTGGGACAGCTTCACCCACAGCGTGATGGACCTCCTCACCCCGGGCGGCATCACCGGTTTCGCGCTGGCGCTGGTCGTGTCCAAGACATTGCACGAACTCGGCCATGCACTGGTCGCCACCCGCCTGGGCGTGCGCGTCGCCCACATGGGTGTCGCCTTCCTTGTGATGTGGCCCATGCTCTACACCGACACGGGCGAGTCATGGCGTCTGCGCTCGCACCGGCAGCGCCTGGCCATCTCGGTGGCCGGCGTCAGCGTGGAGCTGGCCCTGGCGGGCCTGGCCACGCTCGCCTGGGCCCTCCTCGACGATGGCGCCCTGCGCCAAGCCGCGCTGTACCTGGCCACTACGGGGTGGGCGCTGTCGCTGGCGCTCAACATCAGCCCGTTCATGCGTTTCGACGGCTACTTCATTCTGTCGGACCTGATCGATTTCCCGAACCTGCACGAGCGCGCCGGTGCACACGCCCGCGTCTGGCTGCGGCGCACCCTGCTCGGCCTGACCGATTCCTGGCCGGAGGACCTGCCATTGCGCACGCGCCGAGCCCTCGTGGCCTTCGCGCTGACGACCTGGCTGTACCGCGCCGTTGTCTTTCTGGGCATCGCCTGGGCCGTGTACGCGTTTTTCTTCAAGGCGCTGGGCATCCTGCTGATGCTCGTCGAACTTGTCTGGTTCCTCGCCAAACCCGTATGGTCCGAGGTCCAGGTGTGGCGGCAGCGCTGGCACGAAGTGGCCCGTGCCCGGCGTCGCTGGCTGTGGGGCGCGTTGCTGGCCTTCATCGGACTGCTCGCCTTTCCGTGGCAAACCGGCATCAGCGCCGAGGGTGTGGCGCATGCCCATCGCCAGCAATTCGTTTACGCGCCCTTCCCCTCGCGGCTGATGGGCTTGCACGAGGCCGGCCCCGTCAAAGCCGGCACCGTGCTCGCGCAATTCGATTCCCCCGACCTGGTGGCCCGCGAGCAGCGCTCGCAGGCCCTGATCGACGCGCTGCGCCGACAGCTTGACGGTCTCATGGACGTCAGCGGCGGCATCGCCCAGGAACGCGCCACGCTGCAGCGCCTGCACGAGCAGCTGGCCGAGCGCGAATCCGTGCGCCAGGAGATCGCCCGCCTGAGCATCCAGGCGGAGTTCGACGGCCAGTGGCGCGATGTCGATCCGATGTTGCGCCCCGGGGGATGGCTGGGCACACGCGCTCCCGTCGGCGTGCTGATCGACACGTCCTCATGGGTCGTCGATGCCTATGTGGACCAGCGCACGGTCCATCGTATCGAGCCGGGCGCACGCGCCCGGTTCCTGCCCGAAGGCAGCGTCCGTGCACTCGACGCCGAGGTCATCTCGGTCGATTCCACGCGCGCGCAACGCCTGCTGCACCCGATGCTCGACACGCGCCACGGCGGCCACATCAGTACCGTACCCGGCGACCAGGGAGCCACGCCGGGCGATCACCTGTTCCGCGTGCGACTGCGCCTCGCGGAAGCCCCGCCCCATGCGAGGGAAACCCGGGGGCAGGCCCGCATCGAGGGCGCCCCGCAAAGCGCCCTCGTCAATGCCTTCAAGGCTGCCGCTGCGGTGGTGGTGCGAGAAAGCGGGTTCTGACCACCGACCGCCGGAGACACATCAGTTCAGCGTGATGTTCGCCTGACGGATGACCTCGCGCCACTTTTTCGACTCTTCGGCTACGAAGCGCTGCAACTCGTCGGGCGTCGATCCGGTCGCGGACATGCCCTTCGCGGCCGTGCTGGCCTTGAACTCCTCATCGGACAGCACCGCATTGACCATACCGCTGAGCTTTTTCACATCCGCCGGCTTCATCCCACTGGGAGCGAACAGCGCGATCCAGGTCATGGCCTCGTAACCCGGGTATCCGGACTCAGCAACGGTCGGCACTGACGGGAGCGCGGAAGGACGGGCCTTGCCCGTGGTTGCCAGCGGCACGATACGCCCTGCCTCGATCAGCGGCATCGCGGCGGTCAAGTCGAGAAAGCCGGCATCCACGCGGCCACCAGAGATGTCCTGCAGCGCCCCGGGCGTTCCGCTGTAGGGAATGTTGAGCATGAAGATGTTGGCCTTGTGCTTGAACATTTCCCCGGCCAGGTGGTGGCTGGTCCCCCTTCCGTTGGTGGCATAGGTCAGTTGTCCGGGCTTTTCCTTCGCCCGGCGCACCAGCTCCTGCAGCGAGGTAATGCCGGACTGCTTGCTGGCCACGATCACCACCGGCGCCTCGGCCATCATCGACACTCCAGCCAGATCCCTGTCCGGTTGATAGCCCAGGTTTCGATAAAGCTCCGGATTGATGGTCATGGCGCCCGTCACCCCGACCAGCAGGGTATATCCGTCGGCCGGCGCCTTGACGACATGGCCCGTTGCCAGGTTGCCTGCCGCGCCCGGCTTGTTCTCCACAACGAAAGTGCCCTTGCCCCTGGTCTGCAGTTTCTCGGCCAGCTCGCGGGCAACAGCATCAGCCGACCCCCCCGGGGGGAACGGGAGCACGAGCTTGACCGGACGCTCCGGGTAGGACTGTGCCACGGAAGCCAGTGAAGCCGTCATTGCCACAGCCGCCAAGCACAGTTGCAGGGCTTTCGAGAGTTTTTTCATGGTTGTCTCCTTGTGAATTCGCAAGCAAGAAATTCCAGCCTTGGTTGATCGGTGTTCATGCGCACACGTGATCTGCCGGTTCGAAGTCCGCGGTCAGTTTCCAGTAGTCATTCAGCCCGAACGGCCAGGTCTGCGAAGCCCTGCCTTTCGAGTTCTTGTACCAGCTCGTGGTGGAGGCCACGCCCCACGCCTTTGTGTCGTTCCCGCGGTCGATGTATGCGTTGTAGGCGTGATAGGGCGCTTCCCGGCAATCGACCGACCTGAATCCATTGGCCACCAGATGTTTGATCACGCGCAGCGCATACTCGACCTGGCACTCGGAAAAGAAGATCGCGCTGCCGTTGACCACCACACCGGTGTTCGGGCCACTGGTCATGAACAGGTTCGGGAAACCCGGCACGGAAATGCCCCGGTATGCCCGGCAGTCACCATCCCAGAAGGCATGCAGATCCTGCCCTCCCTTGCCCGTGATCCTGAGCGGGAACAGGAAGTCGGCCGCCTTGAACCCCGTAGCGCAGATCAGCACATCCACCGGATGCTCGCGGCCATCCTTCGTGACGATGGCATCGGCCGTCAGGTGCGAGATGTGGTCTGTCACGAGATCCACATTGTCGCTCTTGAGCATCTCGGCCCACATGCCGTTGTCCCGCAACATGCGCTTGGCACCGGGCGGATAGTCCGGGATCACCTTTTCCAACAGGTCGGGGCGATCGGCAAACTGCTTCTGCAGTTCGGCCAGACACTCCAGCCGCAAAGCCTCGTTGGCCTCGCTGACCGATACCGGATGCTTCCACGCGGGGTCCACCTCGACCAGGTGCAGACGACCTTCCACGCCGATCCAGACCTGCCAGAAGCGGAACCACCGACCGTAGAACGGCACATGCTTCAGAAGCCATTGCATCCCGGGCTTCAGGTCGTCGTGGTAAGTGGGCGTCGGCAACATCCACGGCGGATTTCGCTGGAACACCGACAGTTTTTCGACCGACTTGTAGATCTCCGGTCCGATCTGGAAGGCACTTGCCCCAGTGCCGATCAGGGCAACCCGCTTGCCCTCCAGGCTGATGCCCTTGCGCCATGCCGCAGAGTGGACCACCTCGCCCTTGAACTCCGACAAACCCTCGAAGTCGGGAATGCTCGGCCGGTTGAGCAGGCCCATCGCCGTGATGACGAAGTTGAACTTCTCCTCCGAGACGGTTCCGCTCCTGTGGCGGCTTCTCACCACCCAGCACGCGTCGCTCTCGTCGAAGGTCAGCGACTCCACTTCCGTCTCCAGCCGCAGGTGGGACCGGATTCCCGCGCGCTCCACGACATCCAGGATATACCGGAGGATCTCGGGCTGCTCGGAGAACTGCTGCGGCCAGTCCTGCTTCTGGGCGAATGACAGGCTGTAAGCGAAATTCGGCGTATCCAGGCGACACCCCGGATAGGTGTTCTCCCACCACACGCCACCGACTTCGCTGTTCTTCTCGAAGACCGTGAAGTCCAGCCCGGCCTGCTTGAGCCTGTACGCCGCCGTGATCCCGGCGAAGCCGGACCCGATGACTGCCACGCGGAGCCCCGCTGCCGCAGGAAAGTCGCTCACATCCCAGCCTGGCGCACCCGCGTCCTCGTGCAGACTCAGTTCGTGGCGCAGCAGGTCGAAGTATTCGTCGCTGCCCGGCTTGACCAGGAAGCTCACGATGCGGTCCAGCATCTGCTTGGACAACTGGCCAGCCGGAGGGCTACCTGCATCGCGATACCGGATCAGTGCCTGAACGGCCACCTGGCGCGCCTTCTTCTGCGCTTCAAGGGACATGCCACCCTGGGGGGCGATCCGCGCCGTCATGGACGGGGATGGCGGTTTCAGGTCATCTGCCAGCAGAGCCTCGTCTCCTGTCAGCATCGCCAACGCCGCGAGCAGGGCTGGCAGTTCCGCATCCTTCACGGCCGCTTCGATTTGCGCATCGTCGGCGTCGATGGGCGCAACTCGATCGAAATCCTTGAGCGAGCCTGCCTGTGGCGTGGTGAACGGGTGGTCTTTGGTTGAAACGTGATCCATTGCCTGTCTTTGCTAGGATGAAGGTATGGCGACACTGTCATCGCCCCGGGAAACTGGCGGCTCTGCTAAAGGGCTCACCGCTGGATGTTGAAAGCTTGGAGGTAGGGGCTTGCGGGCCACTCGGGCGCCTCGCCCCGCATGAACGCCAGCCATGACTGCTGCACGCGCTGACTGACCGGGATTGCCCCGGCGCTGTCCAATCCTTGCAGCATCGGTGCCTGGGCAAATGCGGACCAGTTCCCGAACACGAACGGCAGCTCCACGCAGTGGCAAGCCCCTATGGCATCGGAAGGCGCAACGTCAAAGCGGTATTCCCAGGCACGCCGACCTGCTGCCCTTGCAGCGGTGGCCCATTGGCGCGAAGGTTCAAAAAACAGTGCATTCCCGGCGCGAACAGCCTCGTCGCCCGGGACATGCCCGGGGAATGCCAGCATTTCGTCGCGGTTCGTGCCAACGAGCACATCGGCCTTGTCCGCCACGGATATCCATGAAAAGTCATCCGGCAGGATCCCGCCATCGGACACCGGACAGAACAGGCCGTGGCCATCTCCCGCGGCTGCCAGACTCCGCCGGACTTCCGTGGCCTGTTGGGCCTGCAGCAGTGCCTCGACAGGCAACCGGCGTGCCTCGTCCGCGGTCCGGGCACCCGCCGCTCGCAGCAACGTATTCCCGATGTCCTTTGCGACCTCGGCCCGTCTCGGGCAGCGCCCGAACGGACCGCTTTGCAGGATGACCCTGGCAGCGGGCACGCCTGCAGCCAACAGGCCCGCCACATTCACGGCTCCCGCTGACTGGCCCATCAGCGTGAGCGAAGCGGGATCCCCGCCGAATGCACCGATGTGATCGGTGACCCACCGGATCGCCAAGAACAGGTCCTGCAGACCCAGGTTGGGCGCAATGCCGTCGGCACACAGCCACCCCAACGGTCCAAGACGGTAATTGACAGACACCACAACGACTCCGCCCGCGGCGCACAGCCCTGCCCCGTCATACCAAGGGAGCGAGCTGCCACCGCTTTGCCAAGCACCTCCATGGATCCAGACGACCACGGGAAGCGCCCGGTCATGACGCTCCGGCGCCCAGACTGTCAGATGAAGGCAGTCTTCCGACTGCCTTGCCCGCATGTCACCGATCACGTTCCTGAGCAGCGAAGCCGTTTGCGGCGCCACCGGACCCGGTTCACGGGCGTCCACCAGCCCTTCGGGCACGAGTGCCACCGGAGGGGAAAAGCGGAGATCGCCAACAGGTGCCCTGGCATACCGGATGCCCGCGAACCGCCTCACGCCCTGCTCGCACGTGCCGATCAGTTCCGCGTTGCCCAAGCGAAGGCGAACGGTTTCCGCCATCACGATGCGCTACCGCCGTATCGCTGCACAGGCGTGACCGCCCCGGCTTCGGGCGCAGCCCCGAGCCTCTCGGCGCACAACAAGTCAACGAACACAAGGAGTGGTTTCACTGTGGATCCAGAGCGGTTTGGTCATGTCTGGCCCGCATTGGATTCACTTTTCCTTCATTCGTAAATGGAAAAATTTGCGATCACTTATGATGCTTTTTCATGAATGCAAGCAAAGCACGTTACTCGGCCCTCACTGTCAAGCAGCTGCGAGCTTTCGTGGCCGTGTATCAGATGCGCGGACTCAGTGCCGCGGCTTCCCAGCTGTTTGTCACGCAGTCGGCGGTCAGCGTCCTGATCCGGCAAATGGAGCAAGAACTGGGGGTCCGTCTGTTTGACCGCACGACGCGGTCGCTGCAGCCGACACCGGCTGCCGACGAAGCCATTGATGTTGCCCAGCGCGTGCTCAGGGACATTGATTCACTGGGAGCCGGTCTGAGCGACCTCTCGGCGTTGCGGCGCGGGAGGTTGACCATCGCCTGCACGCCGACGCTCGCACGCATCCTGCTGCCCGAGGCCATCAGCGAGTTCGTTCAGCTGTATCCCGATATCCACGTGGACATCGACGACTGTGCTCCGGACCAGTTCATTTCCCGACTGGTATCCGAGCACGCGGACTTCGGGCTTGGCACACCGGACACCGCCGGTGATGGCGTGCAGATGCTGCGCCTCATGAACGACCATCTGAGCGTCGTCTGCCGCACCGATGACCCCTTCGCGCAACGCAAGTCCATCCGCTGGAAGGAGCTGGCAGGTGTTCCTGTCACGACCGTCCGGCCTGGCTACGGTGTCCGCCCGCTGATCGATCAATCCGCCGCACGCGCAGGCATACGCCTGAACATCGCACACGAGGTGGCGCTGCTATCGACCGCGCTATGGATGACATCCTGCGGCATGGGACCATCCGTGATGCCCGCCGCCTACGTGAAGTACTCGCACGACCCCCGTCTGGTTAGCCGGCCACTGGTCGGCCCCAAGGTCTCGCGTGACATCCATGTGCTCGTCAAGTCCGGGCGGTCCCTGTCCCCGGCCGCCAAGCGGTTCGTGCAGGTTCTCAAGGCGAGTCTTGGCTCCCCGCAGGTCGCCTAGCGCGGTCACTGCGGGAGGCCGTGCCGGCCACGGTGATTCACTCAACCGTCACGGACTGGTTTTGCTAGTGGGTTTTTCATTTTGCGGGGAGTCCTGACAACGGCGACGCGGGATGTATGCCGCTTGCCCCTTCGACTTGGCAGCATACGACAAGCTTCCTCCCATCTCTGGACAGCTGAAGCTCGGCGGAGTCAAGCACCAAGTGCAACACCGATTTATTGAATTGAGGAATTGGGTGGCGGAATCAATAATCAAGTGCAACACCCAACCGGTAAGGTACCGCGATGGGCAAGCACTACGAACAACTGGCGGCTGCAGAGCGGGCAGCGATCATGATGATGAAGGCGGACAACTGCTCGGCGCGGCAGATCGCTGTGAGGCTGCGCCGGGCGCCTTCGACCATCACCGGCGAACTCAAGCGCTTTGCCTCCTGGCCGGATCGACCTGCGTCGCTGGCCAACTCCCCTGCAGCCTATGACGCCCGCGCCGCCAGTCTGCGTGCCCGGCGCGCCCGCTTCAAATGCCGCAAACGCGCCAAGCTGGCCACCGACACCGTGCTCTTTGGTGTGGTTCACCACTTCCTGGCCCAGGGTTGGTCGCCCTCGCAGATCGCGGGCACACTCAAGCTCATGTGGCCCGATGAACCCCAGCGCACCGTTTCGCACGAAACCATCTACACCTGCATCTACGCCATGCCCAAGGGCGAGTTGCGTAAAGACCTGATCGCCTGTCTGCGCCGCGCCAAGTCCAAGCGCATGCAGCGCAGCCGGGGTGAGGATCGCAGGGGCCAGATGCCCGATCTGTTGAGCATCCATGTGCGCCCGCCCGAGGCCAACGACCGGGCCTTCCCCGGGCACTGGGAGGGCGATCTCATCAAGGGTGCGGGCAACCGTTCGGCCGTGGGCGTGCTGGTCGAGCGCAGCTCTCGCCTGGTGATGCTGATCAAGCTGGCCGATGCGACAGCCGCCTCTGCCCTGGAAGGCTTCACGGCCAAGCTGCGCAGCATTGCCGAACCGATGCGCCAGACCCTGACCTACGACCAGGGCAAGGAAATGGCGCGCCATGCCGAACTGACGGCCAACACCGGCGTGATGGTGTACTTCTGTGACCCGCACAGCCCGTGGCAGCGTGGCTCCTGCGAGAACACCAACGGGCTGATCCGCCAGTACCTGCCCAAAGGCACCGACCTGTCCGTCCACAGCCAGGCGCAGCTCGATGCGATTGCCGACCTGCTCAACAACCGCCCGCGCGCCGTCCACGGCTTCTACCCGCCGATCGTCGTCTACAAGGCCATGTTGGACAAGCTCAATCAACCCAATTCCTCAATTCAATAAATCGGTGTTGCACTTGGTGCTTGACTCCGCCCCAACTAGCGAAATTATTCTACGGTCACGGACTGGTTTTGCTAGTTGGTAATTTATCAAGCTCATACAAAGACTGGCATTTCAAGCGACGAGTCGACAGAAATTAAATTTATTCTGTCAAGTTTATTTGCCTTTAGACCGTGACTATTTTCTCTAAATAGATTTTATATATGATAAATCTATTTTATATAAAAAAATAATATGAAATACGACCCAAGAAGTATGGCTCCGGCGCATAAATACCTGTGAGGGTTAGGTCGGGATTTAGGCAGTTGCTCCCGGTCAACCAGTTCATTGTTCTGTCGCGAAGACAACGCAACCACTGGCATAGGCAGGTGTGGCGATGCGGAACGAAAAGACCAAGCAACTATAAAAGCGCAGAAATGCGCACGATGATGGCACTGTACAACGACAACCATCGGGTCACTTGAATGTTGCACCACTAGCTACAAGTGACTGCCGCCAGAATGAGTCTGGGAGTAAAAGGAGACCGGCTGACCGCCCTTACGCTTACGCGTTTCCCTTAGTGGTGTGTGTCGGAGTTCCCTGTACGGATGATCTGGAGCAACTTGCCTACCCGGGCAAGTTGTGACTAAAGAACCCTACCGGATCATAAAGACACCAAAGATATATGACATGAGCGAAGCTCGGCGCGTAGCGCCATCTGTGTACATGTCATCAATAAATACAACTACAAGGAGACAGACATGAATAAAGACATAGCTAAGCAAATAGAACGACATGGCATAAAGATCACCAAAGAGAAGCTGCTTGATCTAATACGCAAGTCATCGGACAAAGAGTTTGTATGTACAAATGAAGGAGGTCAGTTCTTGGTGGTCGTCAAAACAAGGGGACCTCTATGAAAAAGAACTTGGACGTAGAACTGAATACCCGATATATGCGGTACCTTGCACAAGTAAGGTCCTATTGCGAAGTCGTTGGCATCAAGTTCGTACAACCGACCATTTCTCAGTTCCTGGCAGCAAACGCCTTGACGCGCGATCGCTTACTTGGTGCCGAACCAAAGGTAACTAGTACCAAGGCAGGGGCAACCAAACAGGTAGCCGAGACGAACAAGCGACCGAGCTTGATCTCTTTTGCCAATTACGTCAGAGAGCAGGAACATAAAGCTACTAAATGAGCAGCAAGGCAGCACGCTTCTGTGAGTCATTGACGTCGATGTAGCGCTGCGTTGTTGCCAAGTTCTTGTGACCTGCCAGTTCCTGCAGCACACGTGCACTCACCCCTTGTGCTGCTAGCTTCGTGATGAACGAACGCCGTCCGGTATGGCTACGGCAGCCGTCAAATCCCGCATCTGCATACAACTTGGTCATGGTCGCCTGTAGCGTGTTGGCAGTGAACTTGCCCCGCTTCTGGCTTGCAAACAAGTATTCCTGCTTGCCATGCATCACCAAGTACCGGGCAATCGCTTCCCTGAGCTTGGCGGGTATAAACACCACCCGATCTTTGCTCCCCTTGGTCTGATGTGGTTTGAGCAGCACCTGCTCTTTGATGCCACCACTTGGGTCTTGGACATCGGTAACGCGTAGCTCAGCCAACTCACCCACTCGAAACCCAGCCCAGTGCGACATTTGCACCAGCAGCATGTTTCGCTGGGAATTTCGCCCTTGCTCCAGTTGTGCCAGCAGTCGGACAAATTCGCGATCGGTGAGTGTTCTTGCCTGTGCCATGTGATGTGGTCCTCTTCAATAACCACGACTTTACGACCAGACCACATTAAAAATCAACATTATCAACTTGCAGGCGGCATTGCCGTGGACTTACCCCATAGAAATCAAGCACTTAGACAATAACCACGACTTTTGTGTATTAGTCGTGGTTTTCTTTTCGTTGCATACACCCTTTGGTGACTCGCGTCATTTAGGAACGAAGAGACATAGCCTTATGAGTGACTTCTTGTGATTTATTAAAGAAGGCAAAGAATAGAGGTTGCACACATTGAAATGGAGCAACTCAAATGGCAACGATCCTTCAATCCCTCAAGGTCAGCGCAGTTCAACGTCGTATTGACCGCTCGCCAACACAACATCGTCGTGACCGACTGCTCAATATCATCAGCGAGCAAATGGAAGCGGCTGCTGCACATGCAGACGGCAAGCCATATGTGGTGACGGTCAACAGGAAAGTGCTGAACAAGTTCACAGGCGAGAAGACGACGGTGAACATGCCCAAACGGTTTCGCCAGTGCTGGTGGACCGCGGAAGATGGCAAAACCTACATGCAACTGCGGTACGGCACCAAGGTACTTGAGATCGCAAAGGGCAAGACGACCATCGAAGTCGGTGACTTCTCAAAGCTCGTCCCGACGCTGGAACTGATCCGGGATGCCGTGCTACTTGGAGAGTTCGACGACCTCCTTAGCAGTGCATCCTCTCGCCTTGCAGCACAGCTCAAGCATTTGTGGGTGTACGACCAGTCCCGCCTATCCAGAAACGACCAGGTCGCCTCAATCTTCCGGTACGAGTGCAACAAGCAGGGCGTCACGCTGTACACGAAAGACGGGCAGTTTGACCTGTCGTCACCGCAGGACATGCTGCTCAAGCAAATGCTTGATGCGCTTGCGGAGTTCGACAACACGACCCGGGCAGAGCGTACACGTCTGGGTAAGCTGAACCGGGTTCGTTCAGGGTACTGGCACGGCGGACCACCGCCCTTTGGCTACCAGCTGAAGGACCGAAAGCTGGTCGTTGATGAAGTCGAAGCCAAATGGGTCAAACGCATGTTCGCGCTGTCATCAGCAGGGACGTCACCAGCAGATATCAAGCGCGAACTAGACAGCAACGGCGTGACTGCTCGGCGGGGGGGGCTATGGACGATCGGCTCCATTGCCGCCATGTTGAAGAACCCACATTACGCGGGACAGTACACGTACAAGGACAGGAAGTCCGACCACCGACGAGCAGCGCAAGGAATACATCGCTGGCATCGTGGACCGCATCGATGTGAAGTGGTTGGCAGAAGAACGTCAGCATGAGATGACGATCAAGTTCCGTCTGCCCATCATCGGTGATGGCATCCAGTGGATCGACCCCAAGCAAAAGTCCAAGGGTTACACGCTGGTCGATGGACAGCGGACCGAAACAATCACCCTTTCAAAAAGGGACCGTCGCGGGTAAGGGACTGGGACTGGCTGGAAGTACGGCAAGGACCGACGAAAAGTACCCTAGAAACGGCGGACGGGCATCCTGGGTACTTAGACATATCCCTCTCCGTTCGTACGTTGTCGCTCAAGCCCAGGCAGTACACGCAGTATCAGCTAAAGCTGCTTCGCGGGGTTGTGTATCTGCGTGAGCAAGAAGGGCTGACCTTCCGAGCGATTGCCCGCCTACTGGGGGATCGTGGCTACCGATCGGCACGCGGTAAACCGCTTAGCCCAGAGCTTGTATTCTCCACGTACAAAAAAAGACCGGCTGCCTAAAAAGCCGGTCTCTTCTTAGTAAGTCCTCAAAGTAGCGCGGTCAGGCTCCAATGATGGCACTGATTTGTTGCGCCACTTTCAGACCCTTGTCGTCTGCCAAAGCGAATAGAAATAGGCATCGCCCGTTGCTAGCTTTAGCCCATTGCTCACCTACTTGGCGTTTTTCGCGTGAATCGTCGTTGGTACTGTATAGCTCGCCTTTGTACCCAATAACAAGGATACCTTTGATGGTCACCTAGTGTGACTATCTGTTCAGAAAAGTGACGAAACGACCTGAGAAATATGTTCTTTGCGCACAAATACACCATGTGCGCGCACTACCTGATCCCCCGTTATCTTGATGAGCATATCTCCAGCACCAAGCAAATTTTCTGCGCCGGGTTCTCCTAAAATAATCTTCGACTCGGTCGAAGTCCTGACTGTCAATGCGACGCGCGAAGGAACATTGGTACGAATGAGTCCTGAGAAGGTTTCGGCGTCTGGGCGCTGGGTTGCAAGAACAAGATGGATACCAGCCGCCCTTGCTTTTTGCGCTAGCCGCTCTATTGCTTGCTCAGTTGTCTTCTCTTGCAAGATCAGGTCAGCCAACTCTTCGACAAATACCACAATAAAGGGCAGCATTTGTCCTTTCTGACGCGCCTCAGCGATATTCGCAACCCCAAGTCGCTCGAAAATTGAGTATCTTGTCTCCATCTCCACAAGCAAATTATCGAGAAACTCCCGAGCGTCAGACACTTCAACTGCAACCTTGCCGCCATACAGATTTCCAAGCTTGCCATAAGAGGAAAACTCAACACGCTTTGGATCTATTAGAGCGAGCTGCATTGTCTCCGGGCTATGCCTCAAAAGAAGCGAAAGAATCAAAGAGTGCAAACACAGACTCTTTCCTGAATTCGTTGTGCCCCCGACTAATAGATGTGGCGCTGCTGCGAGGTCAAAAACAACGTCATCACCAGTAACCGTTACGCCCGCGTAAACCTCTAGTTTTGACGCGTCCCTGGGCGATTGAGAAGCCCACGATTGGAGACGATCAAACGGGACAGAACTCCATGACGCCTTTGTGCGGGGAACATCAATGAACACGGTCATCGGTTTGTCCCCATTGATAATCGCAGGAAGCTTGTCCCCCAAGTTCATCGCCAGTGCAAGCTGAGACACGTTGCGATTTAATTTCGCCGCATCGTTCAAATTCATCAGCAGCACTTTATAACGCGTTAGACGGGCTCCAAAAAGCGTCTCCTTGACCTGAACTTTGATGCTAAGTGCCTCCAGCGCCTTGACCAAAGCAATCGATTCGTCAACAGGCGCTATCGCCGGCGGATTGTTAGTACTGACCGTATCGCCACTCTGCAAAAGATCGCCCGATCCAATGTCGGGCATATCAGATCTCCGCGAAATGAGAACTTCAACAAACTTGGCGTAGTTTTTCTCAGTCTCAAGCCAATCTTTATAGAGTTCCTTTGCACCTCTGTGCCAGTGGCAGCGAATCGCAACTCTCAAAGAGTCTTGCGAATTGATAACCGAAGCTCCTGTCGAAATCGAATGAGCAACTAGCAGACCAATCCACGCGCCTATGTTGTCAGTGCTGAATAAGGCTTGCGCAGGGACTTCAATTCCCTTAGAGTCCGGCGTGTCGTCCCCAAGCGGTCCCATGGAGAGGCTTCTTCCGATCGCCAAACGGGCGAACTGGGCTTTGGTGTCTAACCCAAGCGCTTGCCACATCTCGATGGTTATAGCGTCTGCCTCTTGACTCGTACGATAGCGGTTGCTAAGAATAACTTGGATATCGAGATCACTCACGCCGTCACCCCCCCAAAGTACTTATTTTCACGGGCTACTGTTCTGCCGATTCCATCGCCAACTTCAGAGTGCTCAAGCAAGTAGGTCTTTGCTACGTGCCTCTTGATCGTTTTGAAGTGGGTTGGGCTGATTTCCTCATCTTGAGACAATAGGATGACCTGCCGTGCTTCGTCACCTGTCCAAAACCCAAAAATATTCTCGCGATGCTTGCTATCGAGGCGTCCCAATGGTGTATCAACAACCAGCGGAGCATCGATCTTTGACACCTCGGCGAGCCCAGCAATCAATGCTGTAGCGAAGATCTGATTTTCTCCGGCGGACCTGTCAAAATTCAAGTCCTTGCCGTTCGCGCTAAGAATGCGCGTGTTCCCATCGTCTTCAATGACAATCTTTGCAACTTGAGTCTTGTGCGCAAGCTGCTTGTACACCTTCGTCATCGCACTGGACAGCTGCCGTACCTTCAACGGGAACAACTCAGGGATAACCTCTTCAAGCACCCTGCGGGTACGCTCAGACTTGTCAACCAGAGTACGGTCAGGACTAGTCGAATCGCGACGTGCACGCTCTGCTTCGTAAGAGGCACGCAATTGATGAATGTGAGCCTCAAGACTAACGACATCGCGCTGAAGCGTTCCATTCTGAGACTCCAGTTCATCGATCTTCGCAATGATCGAGTTGAGCTGCGCCTTCATCTCAGCAAGTGTTCCGTCTCTGTCAATACCCTCTATTCTAGAAATTCGCCGGCTTACCTCATCGATTCGACTTTCGAGATCATTTTTTTGAAGGATCAGATTATTGACCTCTTTTTGACCAACGCTCAATGTACCAAGAAATCTGATCGCACGTTGCTTTAGCTCATCATGCAGATAGTCGTGCACGAACTTATCTGCAGTATTCGGAGGGGGTGGCAAAAAGAGCGACTGCCAAGCTGCCTCAACGCGCTGCTTCAATGCGTCCAGCTGACTTGGCAAAAGATCAGGATTAAAAGGGGCTCCTTCAAAACCCAGCAAATGCGAATAGAATTTCTCCTGCTTTGGCTGAAGCGCGCGACATTCGCTTTGCCACTTCGTTAGCGCAATCTCGCCGTTGATTTGCTCTTTAAACTCCTGAAGCAATTTGCTGGGCATCAGATAGAAAGGCAGCTTGTCCGCTACGATCTTTGAAAGTTGCGACTCCACAGCCTTCTTTGCTGTTCTAAGCTGCTCACGTTCTTCAACAAGATCCTTAACGGTTGCGATTTCACCGCCTCCACCGCCTGCAGCAACTATTCGATCTAGCAGCGACTGCCGCTCAGCTTTTAAATCCACTGTCTTAGCATTATTCTGCTCGAGTGTAGTTTTCGTCTTCGCCAGACGGTCCACCTCTTCATGTAATGACTTCTGCAGTTTATCTAGATTCTGTTCGTTGACGTTAGTGAGTTTTGGACGCCTCGCATCCTCGAACGCTTTCAAACGATCCGCAAGATTTCGAAGAAGGACAACTCCGAGCAACCCCTCAAGCCCTTGTTTGACTTGTTCAATTCGAGATTGATCCGCCAGCTTTTTTACTTCTTCACCGTCAAAGAAAAAGAAAGGCGCGATGTGAGCAGGTACATACTGCTCTTCAAGAATTTCACTGAGGTTAAAGCCTCGTTCGCCGTCTTTCCTAGGAATGCCGGGTACATCCCGGTTTAAGTCGCGGACGATCGTTTCCTCATCGTGCCAACTGCCGTTCAGCTTAAAGTACCAGCGCCTAGTGATATCGATACCTTTGGTTTTGGTTCGATAGATCACAACTCGCACTGACATCGTCATATCGATGCCTTCACGTCGCGCCTCTCCGTTGAAAGCTTTCTCCAAGAAGGTTGGGTAGCCCCGATAGTCGTCAGTTTTTAGACCTGCACGAGCGAGGTGTGGCAGTGCATCTTTTCCATATAGGCAAAGATACAGCGCTTCCAGAATCGTCGTCTTACCGTAGCCGTTCATGCCTCCAACGAGGACTATGTTTTTTCCTTCATTCGGCTCGGGAAACTGCAGGGAGGCATGTTGATAACTTTTGAACTTCGTGAGTTCAATACGCGAGATGTACATCGTTTCCCCTCAGTCGAATCTTCCGAGTATTTCTTCAAACCGCGCATAGATACCAGCTGCTCGTTCCTGATGCTGCCGTTCTCGCTGCAGGACGACCAGTTCGGTGATTACATCAACCGGGACTGAATGTCTAGCGCAAACTGCAGCGAGAACTTGATGTGCCTCATCGTCTGACCATAGCGGCAAATCTGCTATTGATATTCCATCATGCTCGTTAGACATTGGCTACACCTTCCTCGTTTTGAAGTTCGCTTGCCCAGATACGATGAATCAACTCTATCTCCTCGTCAGATATTAGTCGACCACCAAATTGCTTCTCGGTTTCCTGAAGCCGCTCAAGAATCTCTTTGCGGGCTTGGATAGTAAAAGGTCCAGGAATATGCTTTCCCGTTAGATCAAACGTTAAGCGTCCATTTCGCCTCATTGCACTTCGATACTTAGGATCATTTCGAATGGAAACAAGCCAGTTCCTAAAATCGACAAGCGGCTTGTAGATATCTTTTCCAGAGTCAATGAATCCCTGCAAGGAACGATCTTTTTCGACAACGGTACAGGTCCAGCAGCCGAACCTGCTGTTGCTCGTACCGCAGCCAGGAGCTTCGTCTTTACTCAGCACGACTGGACATTCGCCACCTTCCGCGTCACGGTAAAGTTGAAACAGTTCTCGATGAGTTCCGCCCCATGGACAGGGTTCTGTGCCAAGAATCTCCCACACCTCATCAGTGGTGAGGTCTACGATGGGACGGAAGATAAATGCCCCCGTCAATTTGGTGTGCGGCGTGAGATTCGAATCTTCTAAATCTTGGTACTTCTCAATGATCCTCATCCGTGTCTGGCTTTCGGACTTCCGAACACCTAGAACCACGATAGCAGACTTGAACGTCTCAATATTTTTTCGAATATATGAACTCGTAGGCTGAATTTTAAGGCGGTCTGTGCACCATCTCATTTGCTGATTTGGGCTTGGATAGCCCTTACCTATCAGCAGTGCCCAAAATGTTTTTTCTGGCTCAGGCTTGGTCCGAACCACTGTGACAGGCAAGCCCAATGCTTCTGCTGCTACACCGATTGCGCCGGAGCTCTGATCAAGATGAGCAAGCACCAAGGGGCTTTCAACCAAGGTGTCGTTAGAGACCACGTGAATCTCCCGCCGCCGCAGGGAAGGCGGGATGTCCTCGAGTGCCTTGAAAATTGCGTGAGCGACGAGCGTCGAGTCTTTCCCTCCTGAAAAACCAACGATCCAAGGGTAATCCTGCACTTCAGACAAGTACTCTTGCTTGACGATGTGAATGACCTTTCGCCATTTTTCGTCTGTGGTCAGGGGGTTATCAAGAACTACTTCCACTTCGCTCCATTCACATGTGTGAAATTGCTATCGGTGTGTTGATAGCTTTTTTGTCTATTGTATGGTCGGTATGGTTGTCACGCGTCGCACTGACTCAAGGAGCACTCCTACTCCATCGGGAGAATGGACGCACACGCCGCGTCTGTGAGCCCAAGGTCAAGCCGGCGATAGTGCCATGCGCGTGTTTAAACTTGACTTGCACAATATGCTCATAAGCATCACCTTATCTCGAACAAAGAGACTTACAAGCAGCGTAGCTTGTACGCTCTCTTCATCAGAGAAATTACCCACTAGCGAAATTATTCTACGGTCACACTCTTGGCCAGGTTGCGCGGCTTGTCAACGTCCGTGCCCTTGGCCAGGGCGGTGTGGTAGGCCAGCAGCTGCAGCGGCACCACGTGCAGGATGGGCGAGAGGGCGCCGTAGTTCTCCGGCATGCGGATGACGTTGACGCCCTCCTCGCTGCCGATGCGGGTGTCGGCATCGGCCAGCACGTACAACACGCCGCCGCGCGCGCGCACTTCCTGCATGTTGCTCTTGAGTTTTTCCAGCAGGGCATCGTTGGGCGCCACCGTCACCACCGGCATGGCGCTCGTCACCAGGGCCAGCGGCCCGTGCTTGAGTTCGCCGGCCGGGTAAGCCTCGGCGTGGATGTAGCTGATTTCCTTGAGCTTGAGCGCGCCCTCCAACGCGATCGGATAGTGCATGCCGCGGCCCAGGAAAAGCGCGTTGTCCATGCGCGCGAAGTCCTCTGCCCAGCTGATGACTTGCGGCTCCAGCGCCAGCACCGCCTGCAGGGCCAGCGGCAGGTGGCGCATGGCCTTGAGGTACTCGGCCTCCTTCGCCTCGCCCAGGCGCCCGCGCACCTGCGCCAGTGCCAGCGTGAGCAGGAACAGCCCCGCGAGCTGCGTCGTGAACGCCTTGGTCGAAGCCACGCCGATCTCCACGCCGGCACGAGTGATGTAAGCCAGCTCGCATTCGCGCACCATCGCGCTCGTGGACACGTTGCAGATCGTCAGGGTGTGCCGCATGCCCAGACCCTGTGCATGGCGCAGCGCGGCCAGCGTGTCGGCCGTCTCGCCGCTCTGGCTGATGGTCACGACGAGCGTCCGCGGGTTGGGCACGCTGGTGCGGTAGCGGTATTCGCTGGCCACTTCGACCTGCGTCGGGATGCCGGCAATTTCCTCCAGCCAGTACTTGGCCGTGCAGCCGCTGTAGTAGCTGGTGCCGCAGGCCAGGACCAGCACCTGCTCGACATCCTTGAAGATGCGGTACGCACCGTCGCCGAACAGCTCGGGCACGATGCCCTCCACGCCCTCCAACGTGTCGCCAATGGCGCGAGGCTGCTCGAAGATCTCCTTTTGCATGTAGTGGCGGTACGGCCCGAGTTCGGCCGCTCCGCTGTGCGCATGCACGGTACGCACGGGCCGCTGCCCGGCCTCGAGCGAGCGTCCCTGGCGGTCGGCCACCCAGTAGCGGCCCAGCTGCAGATCAACAAGATCCCCCTCTTCCAGATACACGATCTGGTCCGTCACGCCGGCCAGTGCCATCGCATCGCTGGCCAAGAAGTGCTCGGCACCGCCCTCGCCCACCCCCAGCACCAGGGGAGAGCCCGCGCGCGCGCCCACCACGCGATGAGGCTCGTCGCGGTGGAACACCGCCAGCGCATAGGCACCGTGCAGCTGGGACACCGCGGCCTGCAACGCGGCAAAGATGTCGCCCTCGTAGAGCGAGTCCACCAGGTGCGCGATGACCTCGGTGTCGGTCTGGCTCGCAAAGACATAGCCCTTGGCTTTGAGCTCGGCGCGCAGCTCTTCGTGGTTTTCGATGATGCCGTTGTGCACCAGCGCCACCCGCCCGGGTGCATCATCAGCCGAGGCAGGGCCATGACTGAAGTGCGGGTGCGCGTTGTGCACGGCCGGCGCTCCGTGCGTGGCCCAGCGGGTGTGGGCGATGCCGGTGCCGCTGGACACGCTCTCGACCTGAACCTGCCGCGCCAGCTCCGACACCCGCGCGGTGCTGCGTGCCCGCTTCAGTCCTCCGGGGCCGGCGTGAACCGCCACCCCGCAGGAGTCATAGCCGCGGTACTCCAGGCGCTGCAAACCCTGGATGAGAACCGGAACGATGTCGCGCCCGGACACGCCGGCAACGATGCCACACATGGAATGCTCCTTGAATCAGCAGAATGGCGTCGATGCTACGCACCCCGAAACGAAATTTGATTCGAATCTATTGGCTCATATGAAATATAATTTCATCATAGGAATGAGAAGACATAAATGAAACAAATTCGACATTTAAATGAATGATTATTTCATCGATGACATCGACCTGAAACTGCTGGGCCTGCTGCAGGACGACACCCGCCGCAGCAACCTCGCGCTGGCCGAGGCCGTGCACGTCTCCCCGCCCACCTGCCTCCGACGCATACGGCGCCTGCGCGAGATGGGCTTGATCGAACGCGAAGTAGCGGTCCTCAGCCAGGACCGGCTGGCGCCGCTGATCGGTCACGGTATCACCGCGCTGGTTGAGGTCACGCTGGAGCGGCAGGACGCGCAGAGGATGGACGCCTTCGAGGCCCGCGCCGTCGCCGAAGCCGAGGTGCAGCAGTGCTACCGCGTGAGTCCCGGCCCGGATTTCATGCTGGTCATCCACACCACCGACATGCCCGGCTACCTCGCTCTGGCCCAGCGCCTGTTCACATCCGATGCCAACGTGCGCAACGTGAAGGCATTTTTCAGCGTCAGGCGGGCCAAGTTCGATCCACGCCTGCCTCTGCCTGCAAGAAAGGCGACACCTGCCGGGTGAACGCCGTTCACGACGATGCGCCTTTTATCCGAAAGTGGCAACAATTTTTCTCGGATGCGTGCACCATCACATGCTGACCTAGAATTCCCTGAAAAAAATAATACGAAAATCTTCAGGAGGTTACGTGTCGACATCCACAATCCTAATCAGCGCTGGCGTGCTGCTGCTGGTCGCCGTGATCATCGGCGTGGTCGCATTCTGGCTACGCCGCAAGGGCACCTCATCCGGTCGGGACGACCGCTACACACCGGAACGCCTCTTGACACCCGAGCAGGTGCAGATGCTCGATTACCTGCACGACACCTTTCCCGGTCAAGTGGTTCTGCCCAACCTGCGGCTGCAGGACATGCTGTCGGTGCGCAAGACAAGCGACCGCAAGCGCGCCGAAGAGCGCCTGCGCCAGTTCAAGGTGGATTTCGCGGTGTTCGGCGAGGACGGCCGCCCTGTCTTCGCGTTCGACATCGAACAGTACCACCTGAGCAACGCCATGGCCAAGGAGCATCAGCTCAAGATCAAGAACCGCATCCTCAAGACCGCAGGCGTGCGCTTCGTGTTCCTGAAGAACGGTATCCACCGCATGCCCTCGCCGGCCGACTTCCGCCGCCAGCTCAACCTTGCCGAGCTGCCACCACCGCGAGCGGTCAAGTCCCCGCGTGACGCCCGGGAAAGCGTGCGCCAGCAGCTCGAGTCGCAGTTCTCCGAATTCGACCAGCTACAGAGCACGCAGCAGAACGGCTTCCGCGACTCCGAAGTCATGGGCCTGAGCGGCCTGATGAACCTGGCCAGCGAACAGGATCTCTTCGAGCAGATGGCCCGCCAGCGGCCACCTGGCGGTGGCCGTCGCGCCTGAGTCGCTCCACCGTCACTTCTTCTTGGCCGGACGGCTCCAGTTCGGGATTGACACCTGCCGCCCACGCGCCACGCTCAGGGCGCCGGGTGGCGTGTCCTTGGTGATGGTCGAACCGCCGCCGATGGTGCCGCCGGCGCCCAGCGTCACGGGCGCCACCAGCACGCAGTTGCTGCCCACATGCACATCCGCCTCGATCACGGTCCGGTGCTTGTTGGCGCCGTCGTAGTTGGCGGTGATGCTGCCCGCGCCGTAGTTGACCCGCTCGCCTACCGTCGCATCGCCCAGATAGGCCAGGTGATTGGCCTTGGCGCCATCGGCCAGCGTACTGTTCTTGACCTCAACAAAGTTGCCGATGTGCACGTCGGCGCCCAGCACGGCACCGGGCCGCAGGCGCGCGTAAGGACCGATGAGCGCCCCCTTGCCGACACGCGCGCCCTGCGGGCCGCCATCGATATGGGTGAACGGGTGGATCACCGCACCATCCTCGATCACCACATTGGCGATCACGCAATGGGCACCGATGCGCACGCCCTCGCCGAGCTCGACAGCGCCCTCGAACACGCAGCCCACGTCGATCTCGACGTCCTGCCCGCGCACGCGCAGCTCGCCACGCACGTCCAGCCGCGCCGGGTCGGCCAGTCGCACGCCCTGGTCCATCAGGTCGTCGGCGATGCGGCGCTGCCACGCGCGTTCAAGTTCGGCCAGCTGACGCGGGCTGTTCACGCCGGCCACCTGCACGGCGTCGTCGATGCGGTGCGCCTCGACACGCAGACCATCTTCCACCGCAAAGCGCACCACGTCGGTCAGGTAGTACTCCCCTTGGGCGTTGCGGTTGTCCAGCCGTGCCAGCCAGCCACGCAGCAGGCGCGTGGGCACGGCCATGATGCCGCTGTAGATCTCCCGGATCGCGCGCTGCGCCTCGCTGGCATCCTTGTGTTCCACGATCGCGCTCACGGCGCCGTCATCCGCACGCACGATGCGCCCATAGCCGGCGGGATCGGGCAGGTCCAGCGTCAGCAGCGCCAGCCGCTCGCCCGCGCAGCGTTCGATCAGCGCCTGCAGCGTCTCGACCCGGGTCAGCGGCACGTCGCCCGAGAGCACCAGTGTCACGCCGTCATCGGCCAGCACGGGCATGGCCTGCTGCACCGCATGGCCTGTGCCCAGCTGGGGTTCCTGCCGCACGAAGCGCAGTGCCGCCGGCGCGCCAGCCTCGGTGACGGGCGCGGCCAGACCGGCCTCCACCTGCCCGGCGCCGTGGCCCGTGACGACCACCACCGAGCGTGCCGACAGCCGGCCCGCGGTGTCCAGCACGTGCTGGGCCAGTGCGCGCCCACCCAAAAGGTGCAACACTTTGGGCTTGCGGCTCTTCATGCGCGTGCCCTTGCCCGCGGCCATCACCACCACATCCACCGGAAAAGCCATGAACCTCTCTCCTGGGAGGGCGCCGGCCCCCCTGTTGTCCTGGCTGAGGATTATCGCCGCCCCACTGTGCCTGGCCGTGCTATCCGGTTGCAGCGCGGTGCGTGTGGGCTACTGGCAGGCACCCAACCTGCTGTACTGGTGGATTGACGGCCACGTGAGCCTCAACGAGGCGCAGGCCGCACGGCTGCGGCAGGACATCGACCGCTTCATGGCCTGGCACCGCACCGACGAGTTGCCGCGCTACATCGATCGGCTTCGGCACTGGCAATCGCTGGCCGACAACGACCTCACCGCCGACACGGTCTGCGAGCAGGCCGAGGCGCTCACGCAGCACTGGGCTCGCCTGGGTGAACAGGGCAGCCCGGCGCTGGCTGCGCTCGCGCTGGAGCTGGACGACGCGCAGATCGCTCACCTGGCACGCCACCAGCGCAAGCAGCAGGAGCGCTTTGCAAAGGAATTCCTGCGCGGCACGACCGAAGAGCGCCTGCAGCGGCGGCTGGAGCGCACCGCCGACCGCTACGAGGACCTGTACGGCACGCTCACCCCCGCTGAGCTGGCCCGCGTGAAGGCCGGTCTGGCCGCCTCGCCCTTCAACCCCGAGGCCGCGCTGGTTGACCGCCAGCTTCGCGACGAGCGGCTCATCGGGCGCATCCGCCAATGGCAGGCGCTGCCTGCTGGCGAAGCGAGGCAGGCCCGGGCCGCACAGGAAACCGCCGTCTGGCTGCGCTGGCCCCTGCCTTCCTCGCGTGAGGCGGATGCGCCCATGGCGCACGTGCTGCGCCACGGCTGCGAGCAGTTCGCGGCCTTGCACAACAGCACCGACGCGAAGCAACGGGCGCACGCGCGCCGGGTCCTGCAGGGCTACGAAGCCGACTTGCGCGCCCTGCTGCGGCAGGACTGAACGGCGCCGAGGCGTTCAGCGGCCCAGCCAGAACCAGACAATGGCCAGCGACGCCAGGGTCAGCGGCAGGGCGATGCGCGCGTGGCGGCCCCACTCCAGCACGATGCCTTCGCGTGCGGCCAGATCGGCCACGATCAGGTTGGCGATCGAGCCCACCAGCAGCAGGTTGCCCGCAAAGGTGCTGGCCAGCGCCAGCATCACGCCGGCAGCCGTGCCCTGGTCCTGCAGGTGCGGCAGCATGAGCATGACGGCGGGCACGTTCGACACCAGGTTGGACAGCCCCACACTGGCCACCAGCAGCGGGCCGGGTTCGTGCAGATGCACCCCGTGCCCGGCCATCCAGGCCACGGCCTCGGCCGCCAGACCGGTGGTTTCGAAAGCGTGGTTGACCACGAACAGACCCATGAACAGCACCAGCAAGGGCCAGTCGATCTGCTTCATGACCTCCGAAGAGTGCAGCTGGCGGCTGAGCAGCAGCACGCCCGCGCCAATCAGCGCCACCACCTCGTGGGGGCGGTCGCCGGACACGAACACCACCATCAGCGCCACGGCCACCAGCAGCCCCTTGGTGGTCTGCCAGCGGTCAAACGCGGGGCCGGCCGCTTCCGGTCCGGCATTCGCCGTCAGAGCCTGCGTCGGGGCAGCGCGGTCACGCCCTGCGCCCCAGGCCAGCCACAGCCAGAGCAGCAACAGACTGAGCCCGACCGGCACCACCGCCGACTGCAGATAGGCCGCGAATGGCAGTTTGAGGACCGAGCCGATCAGCATGTTCTGCGGATTGCCGATCAGTGTCGCCGCCGATCCGATATTGGCCGCGCAGGCCAGCCCCACCAGGAACGGCACCGGATCCAGCCCGCGCCGCAGGCACAGGCGTGCCACCATGGGTGTCATCGCCAGGCAGATGACATCGTTGGAAAAGATCGCCGAGAGCGCGCCAGCCACCACGATCAGCACCGCCAGCAAACCGGCGCGCGACAGCGGCAACGCCGCCACGCGGCGCGTGACCTCGGCGTAGAAACCGCCCAGGCCCATCTGCGCCGAAACGATCATGAACGAAAACAGCAGCACGATGGTGGGCAGATCCACCGCCTGGGCGGCTTCTGCCATCGGCATGCCGGTCAGCGCGATCATCGCGATCGCACCCAGCAGGGCGACGCCCGAACGGTCAAGCTTGAAGCGGGGCAGCCCGCCCAGGAACATGCCCAGATAGACGATGGCGAACACCGCCACGACGCCCCAGTCGCGCCCGTCGTGCGTCATGCACGACCTCCCGCATGTCCGCGCCCGGTGGGCAGTTCAACCAGAACAAGCTTTGCCAAGGCGCGAAAACGTCAACAGGTGGGAACGGGGTGGGACGGGGTCAACTCTGCAGCGCCGCCCACATCTCCTTGTCGCGCTCGGCGGTCCAGATGCGGGGGTGCTTGATGCCACTGGCCTCATCATACGCGCGGCTGACGTCGAACGGCAGGCAGTGCTCGTAAATGAACACATGGCCGAACACCGGATCCATGCTCTTGCGCGTGTGGGCCATGGCGGCCTTGAGGTCCATCTTCGCGGCCACGGCCTCCTTGCCGGCCTGATACAGCATGGTGACCCAGCGCTGGGTGTAGTCCAGCGCCTTGTTGACGTTGGCGTTGCCCTTCATCGCCTCGCCACGGCCCGGCACGATGTACTCGGCATTGAGGGCGCGCAGCGCTTCCAGCGTGGCGGGCCACTCCTCCAGCTGGGCGTCACCGGTGTAAACGCCGGCCTCGTACTCGACGAGGTCGCCGCTGAACAGCACCTTTTCTTCCTCGACCCAGGCGATGGTGTCTCCCTTGGTATGGCCCATGCCGGGGTGCCAGATCTGCACCTTCACGCCGCCCAGGTCCACCTCGATCGACCCCTGGCGGCCCGGCTTGCCATCGCCCACGACAATGGTCGGCCAAGTCAGGCCGGGCACGCTCTCGGCGCCACGGAACAGGCGCGGGAAGCGCTCCATCTCGCTCTTCATGTCCTGCTCGCCACGCTCGACGATCAGGTCGTAGGTGCCGCGGCTGGCGATGATTTCGGTCGCGCCCTCGGCCTGGTAGGCGCTGGCACCCAGCACACGCACCGCGTGGTAATGTGTCAGCAGCACATACTTGATGGGCTTGTCGGAAACGGTGCGGATCTTGGCGATCAGGTCCTTGGCCATTTCAGGCGTGGCCGTGGTATCGCTGACCATGATGTACTTGTCGCCAATGATCACGCCCGAATTCGGGTCGCCTTCGGCGGTGTAGGCCCAGCAGTGCGGACTCAGTTGCTCGAAGGTGATCTTCTTGTCGGCCAGGTCGGCCTGGGAAGCGAAAGCTTTGCTCATGGTGGTCTCCGTGGGTGGATCTGGTGCAAGAAGTCGATTTTATCTAATCGAAATCAATTTCGCATCCGTAAACACGATTGTCCATGCCGAAACCGGTGACCGACCCCTTCGTCCTGCATGTGTGCGAGCTGCTGTCGGTGCTCGGCGAGTGTCAGGCCAAGCGCCTGTTCGGTGGCTGGGGACTGTCGGTGGACGGCATGACGGTGGGCATCATCGCCTGGGACACCCTGTTCCTCAAGACCCACACGGCGACCGAGCACGTATTCGTGCAAGCCGGTGGCCAGCCTTTTGAATACGCCGCCAAGGGGCGCACAACGCGTCTGCATTACCACACGCCCCCGGCCGAGGCGCTCGAATCCCCGGCGCTCATGGCGCCCTGGGCACGCCTGGCGCTGAAGGCTGCACTGGCGGCCCGGCAGAAGCCCGCGAAAAGGCGCCGCCGCGCTGGCCAGGCCGGCCGCTAGCCGCGGCAGCCGGACACGAC
>JAEZLX010000129.1 GCA_023415035.1 Pseudomonadota bacterium
GATTGCCAAGAGCATCATCTTCCGCCGCAAATCCGACGACCGCGCGGTGCTGGTCATCACCTCCGGCGATCTGCGGGTCGACGAGAAGAAGGTGCAGGCCATCGTCTGCGGCGAGGACGGCGGCAAGTTGGGCCGGGCGGATGCCGATTTCGTCAAGGCCAAGACCGGCTTCTCGATCGGGGGCGTGTCGCCCCTGGCGCATGCCGAGCCGCCGGTCACGCTGATCGATCGCGAGCTGTTCCGCTTCGACGTTATCTGGGCCGCGGCAGGCCATCCGCACGGCGTGTTCCGCCTCTCGCCCGAAGACCTCAAGCGCCTGACCGGCGCGCCCGTGCACGACGTGACCGTGGCGGCCTGAAGGCCCGGGGGAACATCATGGGCCTGTTCGGTTTCCTGTTCGGCCGGCGCGCAGCGCAGCCCGTTCCACGGCCACGCCCGCTGGTCAACCTGGACGAGGCGCGGACACGGCATGTGCCCGGCGAGGTGCCGTCCCCGTGCATTTCGGTGTGCCGGATGGACGAGCAGACCGGCCTTTGCAGTGGTTGCTACCGGACGCTGGAAGAGATCGCCGAGTGGGGGCGCATGAGTGACGAGGAACGGCTGGCGGCCTGGGAACGGATCGAGGCACGGCAGCTGGCGACGCCACGCCAGCCGGGCTGACGCCGCCACCGCGGGAAATCACGAGACGAGAGGGGACACGAATGACGACGAGGCCGCTGCACGAGATCACGTTCTGGTACGACCCGATTTCCCCGTACGCCTGGCTGGCCTTCGAGCGCCTGCCGCAGGTGCTCATGGGGCTGAGCGTGCACGTGCGCTACCGGCCGCTGTTCCTGGGCGGGCTGCTCAAGGCCCGCGGGCAGCGCGGTCCGGCCGAAATCCCCGGCAAGCGCGAGTGGACCTTCCGCCATGTGCAGTGGCAGGCGCGCCAGCAGGGCACGGTGCTGGACCTGCCGGCGGCGCACCCCTTCAATCCCCTGCCGCTGCTTCGGATGGGGCTGGCCACGGCGAGAGACGTGGCTCTGGGCGACACGAGCCGCCACGTCACCGGACTGCTGTTCCGGCATGTCTGGGAAGGCGGGGCCGACGCCGCCGACCCTGCTCGCCTGCAATCGCTGGAGCAGGTGCTGCGCGAACATGTGGCCGAGCGGGGTGGCCGCTGGCCGGACGCCGACAGTGCGCAGGTGCGCGACCAGCTGCGCGCCAACACCGACGAGGCCCTGGCTGCCGGTGTGTTCGGCGTGCCCGCAATGGTGGCTGGCGCACGGGTGTTCTGGGGTCTGGATGCCCTGCCCATGCTGCGCGACTGGCTGGACGGCGGCGAGTGGTTCTCGGCGCCGGGCTGGGATGCCGCGATGCGCCTGCCAAACGGGCTGGGCCAGGCATCCTGACAGGAATTTGGGCGCGGCCCTTGATGTGGGGCAAGGGCGCGGTGCTGCGACTGCGCTAGGATGGACTCTCCATCGACCGGCTGCGCCGCGAGGCTTCCCGTCATCGGGTCAGAGGGCGAGCTGCCCGCGTGTGCATCACCGGATGATCAACGCCTCATCACAGGAGATCGACCATGTTCAAGAAAATCCTCGTCCCGACCGATGGTTCCGAGCTGGCCTCCTCGGCTGCCACCATGGCCGTCGAGCTTGCCAGGACCCATGGCGCCGAAGTGGTGGGTGTCTATGTGATCGATCCGTTCCCCTATATCGGTATCGGTGACGCCTCGGCGGCCGGTCTGCAGGCCTACCTGTCGGAGGCCAAGCAGGTCGCCGGCCAGGCGCTGGAGACGCTGGGTCAGGCCTGTGCCGCCCAGGGCGTGGGGTTCACGGGCGACACCATCGAGCGCAACGTGATCTACGAAGGCATCCTGGAAACGGCCAAGGCCGAGGGCTGCGATCTCATTGTCATGGCCTCGCACGGCCGCAAGGGCGTGACGGCCCTGATCCTGGGCAGTGTGGCGCAAAAGGTGCTGACACACTCGCCTGTGCCGGTGCTGATCGCCAAGGGTTGACGGGTTTCCGGTACCCGGCGCCGGCAAGGGCGTGACGCCGGCGTTGCATCGCCATCGAAAGAAACCCGGCTGTCCCCGGACGCGGGAATCCGGGGCAAGCCGGTGCGAAGCCGGGCGTGCCATTTCAACCGGCAGGCGCCGTGTGGGTATGCCGCAGGGGACTGCCTGGGCAGCAGTCGCTCCGTAGAATGTCGGGTCCCTTCCCGGAGCTTGCACCCCATGCATGATGCGCCCCCTTCTTCCCGCGGAACCCGCTCCCCTGGCATGACAGACCGGTCACCGGACGATGGCCGATCCCGTGGTGGCAGTGATGGCGAGGGCGCCATCCGCATCCGGGGTGCGCGCCAGCACAACCTCAAGAACATCGATCTGGACATCCGCACCGGCGAACTGACGGTGGTGACGGGTCCCAGCGGTTCGGGCAAATCCAGCCTGGTGTTCGACACGCTGTTCGCCGAGGGGCAGCGGCGCTACGTGGAGACGTTCAGCGCCTACGCGCGCCAGTTCCTGGACCGCATGGACAAGCCCGCGGTGGACCGCGTGGAAGGCGTGCCCCCGGCCATTGCCATCGACCAGACCAACCCGGTGCGCTCCTCGCGCTCCACGGTGGGCACGATGACCGAGCTCAACGACCACCTCAAGCTCTTGTTCGCGCGCGGCGCGCAGCTGTTCGACCGCGTGACGGCCCTGCCGGTGCGTCACGATTCGCCCGAAACCATCTTTGAGGAGCTGCAGCGGCGCAGCCAGGTGCAGGGCGATCCGCGTCTGGTGGTGACGTTCCCGGTCGAGCTGCCGGCCAGTGCCACACCCGAGGAAATCGAGCAGTGGCTGTCGGCCAGCGGTTACACGCGCGTGCAGGCCGAGCGCGTCGTGCGGCGCGAGGTGCCGTCCGTCGAGGTGACGCCGGCGAAAGGCCGCAAGGCCAGGCCGGTACCCGCGGAGGAGGTCCGCGTGCTCGACGTGGTGGCCGACCGCTTCCGCCTGTCGAATGCCGAACAGTCGCGCGTGATGGAGGCGATCGAGGTCGGCCTCAAGCGCGGCAGCGGCAAGCTGATGGTGTACGCGCTGCGCGAGGAGGGCGAGCCCGACATCTGGCGCTTTTCGACGGGCCTGCATTGCCCCGAGAGCGACATCCGCTACAGCGAACCGGCGCCGTCGATGTTTTCGTTCAACTCGGCGGTGGGGGCCTGCGAGACATGCCGCGGCTTCGGCCGCGTGATCGGGGTGGATTACGGCCTGGTGAGCCCGGACGGGCGGCTGAGCCTGCGCAATGGCGCCGTGAAGGTGTTCCAGACGCCGGCGTGGAAGGAGTGCCAGGACGACCTGATGCGACACGCCGAGGCGGCAGGGATTCCGCGCGACACGCCGTGG
>JAEZLX010000185.1 GCA_023415035.1 Pseudomonadota bacterium
GGCCTCGCGGCATCAGCTTGGAGAGGATGCCGTCGTTGCCGGCCGGAGCAGCGCCTGGGGCGCCAGCGCCGGGGCCGCCCTGCGGACCCGCTCCACCGCGTGGACCGCGCGCAGCGGCACTCGGGCCGACCTTGCCGGCGGGCGTGAAGCGCAACGCCGTATTGGGAACCAGCAGCACGCCCTGGCGTTCGTCGGCGACGATGGTGGCCGAGGCGGTCATGCCCGGACGCAGGCTCTGGTCCTGGTTGTCCACGGTCAGCGTCGTGGTGTAGGTGACGACGTTGTCGGTGGTGGTGGAGCCGTAGGCCACGCGCTCGATCACCGCCGGGTAGCGGCGTGAGGGGAAGGCGCTGACGGTGAAGCTGGCCTTCTGGCCGGCCTTGACGGAGCCCACGTCGGCTTCGTCCACCGCCACGTCCAGCTTGAGCTGGGCCAGGTTTTCCGCCACCGAGAACAGCGTCACGGCCTGCAGCGAGGCGGCCACGGCATTGCCGGGGTCGACCGAGCGCGAGAGCACCACGCCGTCGATGGGCGAGCGGATCGAAGCCTTGGACAGGTTGGTTTCCGCGGTGGACAGCGAGGCCTGGGCCTGCGTCACCGAGGCCTGGGCCGAGCGCTCGTTGGCCAGGGTCTTTTCAACCGAGGCGCGAGCGCTGTCCAGTTCGGTGGCCGAGGGCACCTTGCCGCCCGACAGCCGCGCCACCTCCTCGTAGCGGGCCAGTGTGGCCTCTGCTTCCTTGCGGCTGGCCGTGGCCTGGGCGAGCGAGGCCTGGGCGGCGGCCAGCGCAGCGCGTGACTGGGTGACCTGATCCTCGAGTTTGGCCGTGTCCAGCTCCACCAGCACCTGGCCTGCCTTGACGCGGTCGTTCACATCCACCAGCACGCGCTTGACGGTGCCCGACAGCTCGCTGCCGATGTTCACCGAGCGCGTGGGCTGCAGCGTGCCATTGGCGGCGACTGTCAGCGTGATGTCACCGCGCTTGAGGGTTTCGGTCACGTAGACCGGCGCCGCGTTGCGGGCCTTGACGCCGGACCAGTACCACCAGCCGGCACCGGCGGCCACCACGACGGCCACGCCGACCCACAGGGAGGTGCGTTGCCACCAGCGCGGCGGGCTGTCTTCGCCCAGCAGCAGGTTGACGGAGTCTTGGGAGGGTTTGTTCGGGCTCATGGGTGTCGGTATCAACGGGATGCGGTAGGGGCGGTGTCGGGCTGCCAGCCGCCGCCCAGGGCCTTGTACAGGCGAACGTGGTCGGCACTGAGGGTGGCACGGGCGCTGGCCAGGTTGTCCTGGGCCGACAGCAGCGTGCGCTGCGTGTCGAGCACGGCGCTGAAGTCGATCAGGCCGCTGCTGTAGCGCTGGCGGGCCAGCAGCTCGGCGCTGGCGGCCGCCTCGGCGGCCACCTGCAGTTTCTCGAGCCGCTCGCGGTCGCCACGCAGCGACACCAGTGCGTCCTCGACATCCTTGAGCGCGGTGAGCATCGCCGATTCATACGCGATCCGTGCCTGCTCGACTGCCGCGTCCTGGGCCTCGATGCGAGCCCGGGTGGCACCGCCGTCGAAGAGGGGCATGGAAATGCTGGCTAGCAGGGCGTTGGCGAGTGTGGCGCCGCCGCTGCCCAGGCCGCCGAGGGTCAGGGCCGACAGGCCCACCGAACCGGAAAGCTGCAGGCTCGGGTAGAGCGCGGCTTCGGCCTGATCCAGCCGCGACAGGGCGGCGGCTAGCCGGTGTTCGGCGGTGCTGACGTCGGGGCGCTGGCGCAGCGTGTCGGCCGGCAGGCTCAGGGCCAGTTCGGCGGGTGGTGCCGGGATGGCGCCTTCGGCGGACAGGCGGCCGAGCAGGGTTGCCGGGGCCTGGCCCGTGAGCACCGACAGCGCATGGATGGTCTGGTCCACGCTGCTTTGCAGGGCCGGTATCTGCGCCTCGGTCTGCGAGGTGGAGGCGATGGCCTGCTCCAGGTCGAGCGACGAGGCCAGGCCAGCCTGCACGCGCCAGCGCGTGATTTGCAGGGTTTCCTGCTGCAGCGCAAGGCTGCGCTGCGCGAACGCCAGCCGCTGCTGCAAGCCACGCAGTTCGATATAGGTGACGGCAACCTCGGCCGCCAGCGACACGCGGGTATTGGACAGGCTGGTTTCGGCGGCCAGGGCATCGGCCTCGCTGGCCGCGATGCCGGCTGCATTGCCGCCGAAGATGTCGGGCTCCCAGCTGGCGTCAAAGCCGGCCTGGAAGCGGTTGCCCGCCGGGTTGTCGCCCGACTTGCTGCGCTGGCCCGAGCCGCTGGTGCGCAGCGAGGGGCCGGCCGCTGCTGTGGTGGCGTCCAGCGTGGCGCGAGCCTGGCGCAGCGCTGCCTGGGCTGTGCGGACCGTGGGGTTGGCGGCGAGCGATTCTGCAACCAGCTGGCTCAGGGTGGCGTCGCCGAAGCGCTGCCACCAGTCGGCCAGCGGGGTGGCGTCGGAACCGGTGGCGGCGGCCGACCACTGCGTCGGCACGGCCAGCGCCGACGTAGCGTTGCGTTGCGTCGCGGGCGAGGCGCAGCCGGCGATCACGACGGCCGCGGCGATCGCTAGGACCGCCATCGGCCGTCGACGGCTGGAAAGCTGACAGGTGGGAAGATTGTCGAGATCCATGCCTCCATTGTGTGCGGTCATCGGATACGGGCCGTTTCGCTTGTGTGAACGTTGTGTAAAGCCGACGGCGCCCTTCAGCGACCGCCCGCAGGACGCGGCGGCAAGGTCTTGAGGTAGAGGTACAGGGCGTTTGCATCCGTCACGCTGATTGCCTGCAGCGACCCGAAGGGCATGACGTTGCTCACGGCCGTGCCGTCCGGCCTCTTGCCCGCGACCAGCATGCGCATGAACTGCTCGGCGCTCTCGTAGCGGACCATCGCGCTGCCCTCGCCAGGCGTCAGGTTGGAGGCGGGGGGCCAGTTCGGTGGCGCGCCGGGGATCCTGCCGCCGGAGAACTGCGGTCCGTGGCAGCCGATGCACATGTTGGCCACATACGCGCCATGCGCGGGTGTCACCGCATCGGCCACGGGCTGCTGCGGTCACAGGCTGTGGTCGATTTTCTCATAGGCATCGCGGACGACGCCGAAGGCGTACAGGAGCTTGACCGGCAGCGGCATGCGCCCGACGCCGGGTTCGCCGTCCACCGGCGGCAGCTGGCGGATGTAGGCGACGAGGGCGGCCAGGTCATCGTCGGTGAAGCGGTTGTAGTCCTCGCTGGGCATGACCAGCGCCGGGCGGCCATCACGCTTGATGCCGTGCCGCACGATGCGGACCCAGTCCATGCTGCTGTAGCCCTGCACCGCGCTGTTGGCGCCGTGGGTCAGGTTGGGACCGCGCACCAGCAGGCCGTTGGGGTCGTCGATGAACGTGTGGCCCGCACCGTTGGCGCCGTGGCAGTCGGTGCAGCCGCGTGAGGCGTACATACAGATAGCGCCCTCGCTCGACGCTGACGGCGTCTTCGCGCAGCGGCCCGTCGGCCACGTTCACGACGTGGCTGCCGCCGCATCTTGCGGTCGGCCATCAGGCTGCCCACGATGGCGGTCGCACCCATGAGCACGACCAGTCCCAGCAGGACCCACAGGGTGCGGCGCATCCAGCGGGGCATCATGACCGATCTCCCGTGCGACCGGCCGGGCGCGGTGCCAGCGCGCGGGCTTGCGGGTCTCGAAGACAAGGCAGGCGAGTCGAAGGGGTGGTGCCGGGCACGGTCTACAACCACTTCCGCACGCGGGACGATGTTCTCGAGGCCCTGGCCGTGGCGCTGTCCACCACGCTGAACGAGCGCGTGGTGCAGAGCTATCGGGAGATCGCCGATGGGGCGCAGCGCATGAGCATCGGCATACGCCGTTTTCTGTGGCTGGCCGAGACGAGCCCGCCCTGGGCCATGCTGCTGCTTCAGCTGTCGATGGCGTTTCCGCAGGTGATCGAAGCGGTGAAGCCGTATTCCCTGGCCGACCTGCGGCTGGCCCGGTCGCAGGGACGCTTCAGCGTGGCGGATGAGGTCGCGGCCATCGACATGGTGTTTGGCACCTGCCTGCGCGCCATGCAGCGCATCGCTGGCGGCGAGGTGGATTCGCCGCAGGACTACGCGGTCGAGTTGCTGAAGATGCTGTTGTGCGGCCTCGGGATGACGCCGGACGAGGCGGCGGAGGTCATGGCGCGCCCGCTGCCACCCTTTGTCTCGCCGGCCCCCGCGCCCAAGGCGCACGCCCGCCGCGTGGCCTGAGCCCGGAGGCTGCTGTAGACCGGGGTCGCTACTGGAACGCGACTTCGGCGAAGCTGCGCAGCTTGCGACTGTGCAGCTGGTCGATACCGCCCTCGCGCAGGCGTTCGATGGCGCGGATGCCGATGCGCAGGTGCTGGTCCACGCGCTCGCGGTAGAAGTGGTTGGCCATGCCCGGCAGCTTGATTTCGCCATGCAGCGGCTTGTCGCTCACGCACAGCAGCGTGCCGTAGGGCACGCGGAAGCGGAAACCGTTGGCCGCGATGGTGGCCGATTCCATGTCCAGCGCCACGGCGCGGCTCTGGCTGAAGCGCTGCTGCGGCGTGCTGGGCATGTTGCGGGTGGGCAGCAGCTCCCAGTTGCGGTTGTCGGTGCTGGCCACGGTGCCGGTGCGCATGATGCGCTTGAGCTCGTTCGGTGCCAGGCCGGTCACGTCGGCCACCGCGCCTTCCAGCGCCACCTGGATTTCGGCCAGCGCGGGGATCGGCACCCACAGCGGCAGTTCCTCGTCGAGCACGTGGTCCTCGCGCACGTACGCGTGGGCCAGCACGTAGTCGCCCAGTTGCTGGCTGGTGCGCAGGCCCGCGCAGTGTCCCAGCATCAACCAGGCGTGCGGTCGCAGCACGGCGATGTGGTCGGTGATGGTCTTGGCGTTGGCGGGGCCGACGCCGATGTTGACCATGGTGATGCCGCTGCGGTCCTCGCGCAGCAGGTGGTAGGCGGGCATCTGCGGCAGATGCGGCGGCGCCACGCCCAAGGCATCGACGGTCTCGGCATCAAGACCAATCCGGCGCGTGACCACGTTGCCGGGCTCGATAAAGGCGGTGTAGCCGCTGTCGGGTCGGGCCATCTCGGCGCGGCCGAGCCGGATGAACTCGTCGATGTAGAACTGGTAGTTCGTGAACAGCACGAAGTTCTGGAACCACTCGGGTGCGGTGCCGGTGTAGTGACGCAGGCGCTGCAGCGAATAGTCCACGCGCGCGCCGGTGAACAGCGACAGCGGCATCGGTTCGCCCGGTGCAGGCTCGTGGGTGCCGTTGGCGATACCGTCGTCCATCACCGTCAGGTCCGGCAGGTCGAACACGTCGCGCATGCGGGCGCGCCGAGTGGTGTCCATCTCGCCTTCCACATGGTCGTGTTCGGCGAACGAGAAATGGATCGGGATCGGCTGGGCACTGGTGCCCACTTCCAGCTCGCCGCCGTGGTTGTCCAGCAGCAGCCGGAACTGCTCAAGGTAATAGTGGGCGTACAGGTCCGGCCGGGTCAGCGTGGTTTCGTAGCGTCCCGGGCCGGCCACGAAGCCGTAGCTCAGCCGGCCGCCACCCGTGCCACCCTGCTGCAGCACGCTGTTCGAATGCACGCGCACGAAGGGGTAGCAGGCCCGCACCCGCACGCCGTCGAAATCCTCGCCCGCCACGAATGCGTGCAGTGCATCGCGCAGGAAGTCGATGCTGCGTCGGTAGATCGCCTGTACCTGGGACAGGGCGGCCTGCGGGTCTCTGAAGCGCTGCGGAGCGGTGAATTCGGGCGTCTTGAGCATGAGCCTATTGTGGCCCCATGCCGCGATGGCGTGCGCTCAGTGGCGCACGGGCTCGCGCATGGTGACGAACTCTTCGGCCGCGGTCGGGTGGATGCCGATGGTGCTGTCGAACACGGCCTTGGTGGCGCCGGCCTTCATGGCCACGGCGAAACCCTGCACGATCTCGCCGGCTTCGGCGCCGACCATGTGCAGGCCCACCACGCGGTCGCTGGCGGTGTCCACCACGAGTTTCATCAGCGTGCGCTCCGCGCTGCCGGACAGCGTGTGCCTGAGGGCGCGGAATTCGCTGCGGAACACGGTGATCTGGCCGAACCGCGCCCGGGCAGCCTCCTCGGTGTAGCCGACGGTGCCGATGTTCGGGTGGGTGAACACGGCCGTGGGGATGTAGTCGTAGGCCATCTGGCGTGTCGGCTTGCCCTGGGCCGGGCCGAACAGGCGGTCCACGACAACCATGGCCTCGGCCAGGGCCACGGGCGTGAGCTGCACACGGCCGGTCACGTCGCCGATGGCGTGGATGCCGGGCACGTTGGTCTCGTACCATTCGTTCACGATGATCTCGCCCTTGTCCCCTTGGGCCACGCCGGCCGTCTCCAGGCCGAGTCCCTTCACGTTGGGCGAGCGTCCGGTAGCGTACAGCACGGCATCGGCTTGCAGCACGGCGCCGTCCGCGCAGGTCACGCGCAGGCTGCCATCCGCGTCGCGGTCGATGCGGGCCACGTCGGCGTTCAGCCGCAGGTCCACACCGGCCTTGACGGTTTCGGCCGCGAAGAAGTGCCGGATCTCGTCGTCGAAACCGCGCAGCACCTGGTTGCCGCGGTACAGCTGCACGACCTTGGCGCCCAGACCGTTGAAGATGGAGGCGAACTCGCAGGCGATGTAGCCGCCACCCACCACCACCAGCCGGCGCGGGAAGGGTTCGATGTCGAAGATCTCGTCCGACGTGAGCGCGTGCTCGCGACCGGGGAAGTCGGGTACGCTGGGTGTGCCGCCGGTGGCGATCAGGATGTGACGTGCCGTGACATGCTGGTGGCCGGGGCTGCCGTCGGCGTTGAGCGTGGCCAGGGTCACGGCATGCGGGCCGTCGATGCGGGCGAAGGCATCGAACGTGGTGACGCCGGCGCCGCGCAGCAGGTTGCCGTAGACGCCGTTCAGGCGCGAAATTTCACTGGCGCGGTTGGCCTTGAGCGTGGCCCAGTTGAGCGCGGGCGGCGAGCCTTCCCAACCGTAGCCGTGCGACTCTTCAAACGCCTCGGCGTAGTGGGCGGCGTAGCTGTAGAGCTTCTTGGGAATACAACCGAGGTTCACGCAGGTGCCGCCCAGGCCGTCGGTGCCCAGCGCCTCGGCCAGCGCCACGCGCGCGCCGCGCTGCGCGGCCATGCGGGCAGCGCGCACGCCACCGCTGCCGCCGCCGATCACGAAAAGGTCGAAGTCGTATGTGCCCATGTCATCCCTGTTCATGCTCATGGGCGCATCTTACGGGGATGACCGGCACCCCGCCCGCACCGGGGTATTCGGTCGCGGGCGGCAGCGCGATCCTGTCGCTCAGTAGGTGTAGACGCCGCGGCCGGTTTTGCGGCCCAGCCAGCCGGCGGCCACCATTTCCTTGAGCAGCGGGCAGGGGCGGTACTTGGAGTCGTTGAACTCGTCGAAGTACACGTTCATCACCGCCAGGCACACGTCCAGGCCCACCATGTCGGCCAGCGCCAGCGGGCCAATGGGGTGGTTGCAGCCCAGCTTCATGCCCTCGTCGATCTCCTCGGGCGAGGCCAGACCTTCGGCCAGCACGAAGAAGGCTTCGTTGATCATCGGCACCAGGATGCGGTTGACCACGAAGCCGGGAGAGTTCTTCACCGTGATCGGCGTCTTGCCCAGTGTCTCGGCCAGTGCCTTGACGGTGTCGTGCGTGGCGTCGCTGGTCTGCAGGCCGCGGATGATCTCCACCAGCGCCATCATGGGCACCGGGTTGAAGAAGTGCATGCCGATGAAGCGGTCTGCGCGCTGGGTGGTGGCGGCCAGTTTGGTGATGCTGATCGAGCTGGTGTTGGTTGCGACGATCACCTCGGGCGCCAGCAGCGCGTCCAGCTGCTGCAGGATCTTGACCTTGAGCGCCTCGTTCTCGGTGGCGGCCTCGATCACCAGCTGCGCCTGCTTCAGGTCGTCGTAGCTGGTCGAGCCCTGGATCAGCGACAGCGCCTAGTCCTTGTCGGCGGCCGTGATCTTCTCTTTCTTGATCAGCCGGTCGAGGCTGCCGGCGATGGTGGCCAGGCCCTTGTCCACCGCCGCCTGGGCGATGTCGACCATGACGACGCGGATGCCGCTGACCGCGCAGGCCTGCGCAATGCCGTTGCCCATGGTGCCGGCGCCAACGATGCCGACGGTCTGGATGCTGCTCATGAGGGTAACTCCTGCAAGTCGATGAAAGAAAAAAGAAAACAGGTGTGCTAACTTGGCGACCGATTGTCGCGCACCGACCGGGCATCATGCCCGACACAGGAGACAGCAGTCATGTTCGACACCATCATCGTGGGCGGCGGCTCAGCCGGATGTGCGCTGGCGGGCCGTCTGAGCGAGGACCCGGACCACCGTGTGGCGCTGGTCGAGGCCGGCCCGGCGGACCGCAGCGTGCTGATCCACTGCCCGGCGGGCCTAGCGTTGCTGGCCAAGACGGGGCATTTCGACTGGGGCTACCAGACGGTGCCGCAGCCGGGTCTGGCGGGGCGGCGGGGCTACCAGCTGCGCGGCAAGGTGTTGGGCGGGTCCAGCTCCGTCAACGCGATGATCTACACCCGGGGTCACCCGCGCGACTACGACGACTGGGCGGCGCAGGGCAACCCGGGCTGGTCCTTCGCCGAGGTGCTGCCGTATTTCAAGCGGGCCGAGCACAACGAGCGCGGCGCCGACGACTGGCACGGGCAGGGTGGCCCCCTGAACGTGATGGATCTGCGCAGCCCCAACCCGTTCCTGGCGCATTTCATCGAGGCGGCCCGGCAGGCCGGTTACCCGATCAACACCGACTTCAATGGCCCGCAGCAGGAAGGCATCGGTGTCTACCAGGTTACGCATCGCAACGGCGAGCGCTTCAGCGCGGCCAAGGCCTATGTCACGCCGCATCGGGATCGGCCCAACCTGCAGGTGTTCACCGACACCCTGACCACGAGGGTGCTGACCGAAGTGGGGGATGGGCAGGTGCGCGCCAAGGGCATAGAATTCCGGCCGGACGGCGGGCGCGGGCCGCTGAAGACACTGACGCTGCGCCCGGGCGGCGAGGTTGTGCTCAGCGCAGGCGCGTTCGGATCGCCGCAGCTGCTGATGCTCTCGGGCATTGGCCCGGGCGGGCACCTGCACGGGCTGGGCATTCCGGTGGTTCGCGATCTGCCTGGCGTCGGTGGCAACCTGCACGACCACCCGGACGTGGTGATGGTGGTCGAAACACCTGGGCTAAGCGATCTGTTCGGCCTGTCGGCTGCCGGTCTTGCGCGGGTGCTGCGCGGCGTGTTCGAGTGGCGGCGCTCGCGCAGTGGCCTGCTCACCACCAACTTTGCCGAGGCGGGCGGCTTCATCAAAAGCCAGCCCGATGAGCCCATCCCCGACCTGCAACTGCATCTGGTGGTGGGCAAGCTTATCGATCACGGCCGCCAGACCGTGTTCGGACATGGCTACTCCTGCCACGTCTGCGTGCTGCGGCCGCGCAGCCGGGGCACGCTGCGCCTGGCCAGCCCCGACCCGCAGGTGGCGCCGCTGATCGACCCGGCCTTCCTGTCCGATCCGGACGACGTCGCGCGACTGGCGCGGGGCTTCAGGCTGATGCGCGAGCTGCTGTCGCAGCCGGCGCTGGCGGCCCTGGGTGGCCGCGAATCCGCGGAATCGGCCGAGGCCATCAGCGAGGCGCAGATCGAGCAGTTCGTGCGCCGCCATGCCGACACCATCTACCACCCGGTCGGCACCTGCCGCATGGGGCCAGGGGCCGACGCCGTGGTCGATGCGCGGCTGCGCGTGCATGGCGTCACCGGCCTGCGCGTGGCCGATGCCTCCATCATGCCCTCGGTGGTCGGCGGCAACACCAATGCCCCCACCATCATGATCGCCGAAAAAGCGGCCGATATGATCCGCGAAGACCGGCGAGCCTGATCCGCCGACCTGTCCAACCCTGCACGGAACCCGACCATGATCCTCGAACACGCCGACATCCGCATCGACCCCGCCAGGGCCGCCGAATTCGAAGCCGCCATCCTGCATGGCGTGCAGACCGTCATCGCGCGGGCCAAGGGTTTCGGCGGCTACAAGGTCAACCGCAGCATTGAAACGCCGGGCCGCTACCTGCTGATGATCTACTGGGCCACGCTGGAAGACCACACGGTCGGGTTCCGGGGCTCCGAGGCCTTCGCGCAATGGCGTGCCATCGTCGGCCCTTTCTTCCTGCAGCCACCCGTGGTAGAGCACATGGAGCTGGTCGGCCGCTCGGCGGACTGAGAAAGACCTCCGGCTGCCATGCCGGGGGGATCGCTCGCCGGACCAATACGGCAGCGGGCAGCAGGGTCTGGACCCTCACGGCACAATTGAAACCACCCTGCCCCCATCCGGCAGGCCGCCGGAGAATCCCTGCATGACGACTGTCCACGATCCCGAACGCAAACGTGCCCTGCTGCTGCGCCTCAGACGCGTCGAAGGCCAGCTGCGTGGCATCCAGAAGCTGATCGACGAGGGCGCCGATTGCGAGAAGGTGGCGCAGCAGCTCGCCGCCGCCCGCAAGGCGCTGGACAAGACCTTTTTTGCGCTGGTCGGTTGCGTGATCGCGCAGGGCGATGTGCCCGCCGACGACGTGGCCGACATGCTGTCGCGTTTTTCCTGACCGATTTCGGAGGTTTGCATGAGTCACCAGGAACCATCACGCCCGGCCCCTGAAGGGTATGCGGGCGATGTCACCGCCGAACAGGCGTGGGCGTGGGTCCAGTCCGGTGAGGCCGTGCTGGTCGACGTGCGCACCGACGCGGAACGCGAGTGGGTCGGCTACGTGCCCGGCGCGGTGCCCGTGGCCTGGAAGCAGTGGCCCGGGATGGCGCTGAACCCGCGCTTCGACGACGAGATCCGTGCCGCGGCGGCCGGCGGGCGCAAGCTCGTGCTGCTGTGCCGCAGCGGGGTGCGTTCGGTCGCGGCTGCGCGCCGTGCCACCGAACTGGGCCTGCAGGCCTACAACATCCTTGAAGGCTTCGAGGGTGATCCCGACGATCAGGCCCATCGCGGCAAGCGCGGCGGCTGGCGCCTGCGCGGCCTGCCCTGGCGTCAGAACTGAAGCGTTTCTCAGGCCGTTTGTCCCCCTGGCGGCCACAAATTCAGTCGAAAGCGTGACTTCCCCTGTCAATCCTGACAGGGGTGGCGGGTGGGGTTGCGCCGAACTTCCTTCAATGGATCTTCCTTTTTCTGTAACTGGAGATCCAAATGGAAACAATTGCGACCCCGTCGTTGGTGAATCCCCCTTTGTCCGCTGCGCTGCAGGCCAGGATCGCGCGCGAATTCGGCGCGCGCTGGGAGCAGGAGTGGGGCGGCCGCTTCGTGCTGCACGGCAGGCCACCCGGTCCCGATGCGATCCGGCTCGACGGCAACGACTACCTGTCGGTGACCGGCCACCCCGAGATTGTGGGTGCCCACGTGGCGGCGCTCAAGCAGGACGCGGACTTTGTCGTGCAGTCCGGGGTGTTCCTGTTGCAGGCGCATCCCAGCCGCGTGCTGGAATCCACGCTCGCCCGCTGGGTGGGCAAGGAGGATGCGCTCATCTGCCAGTCGGGCTACTCGGCCAATGTCGGCCTGCTGCAGGCGGTGGCCGACGCGCAGACGCCGGTCTACCTCGACGGGCAGGCGCACGCCTCGTTGTGGGAGGGCGCGCACGCCGCCCGCGCGCCGGCGCACATGTTCCGCCACAACGACCCGGATTTCCTCGATCGCATGATGGCGCGCAAGGGTCCGGGCATCGTGGTGGTCGATTCGGTTTACAGCACCACGGGAGACATCTGCCCGCTGGCCGAAATGGTCGAAGTGGTGGAAAAGCACGGCGCGATGATCCTGGTGGACGAGTCACACTCGCTGGGCACGCACGGCCCGGCGGGCGCCGGCCTGTGCGCCCAGCTGGGGCTGACGGGGCGCGTGCACTTCATCACCGCCAGTCTGGCCAAGGCCATGGCCGGCCGCGCGGGCTTCTTCACCATGCCGGCGGAGTTGCGCTATTACATGCTCAGCTCCAGCTTCCCCAACATCTTCAGCAGTTGTCTGCTACCGCACGAGATCGCTGCCCTGCAGGCCACGATCGGGGTGCTGCAGAAGGCCGATGCCCAGCGCGAGCGCCTGCGCGAGGTGACCCGGCGCGTACGTGGCGCGCTGCTCGACCAGGGCTATCCGATCCAGCAGGGCACCGAGCAGATCATTGCACTGGAGGCGGGTACCGAATCTGAGACCATGCAGCTGCGCGACCTGCTCGAGCAGCGCGGGGTGTTCGGGGCCATCTTCTGCGCCCCGGCCACGGCCAAGAACCGGGCCCTGGTGCGGCTCACGCTCAACGCGTCCTTGACCGATGCCGAGGTCGAGCGTCTCATCGACGTGACCGCCGAACTGGCGCCGGTGGTCGAGCCCTGGAACTGGCCGATCGCGCGGCGTGCCCGGGCGCTGGCGGCTCAGGCGTCCTGAACCTGGCGTTCGCTGTGGGCGTCCAGCACGTGCTGGTAGGGCGCAATGCGCCGCCCGGTGTCTGCCTCGGTCAGCGGAAAGCGTGCCGCCACGAGCAGCCCCTCGTTGCCGACGGCGAAAGCATCGGCTGTTCGCACGGGCCCGTCGAGCCGCAGCTGCTGGTGCAGCTCGACGGCCGCCAGCCGTCTCGCTTGCTGGATGGCCTCGACATGCCCGGCCTCGACACCGGCCGATGCCGCCGTCTCGGCCAGCTCCGCCAGCCGCCCCGTCGGCTCCAGGGCCAGCCAGTCGCAGCCGCCATCGGCGCGCAATCCGAGCAGGCCGAAGGGCTCGTCGATCACCACGTGCTCGACCCAGTGCTGGCGGGCAAAGGCCTCAAGCTGGGCATCCACCGTCGTGTCGCGCAGCAGGTTCAGCTGCGCCGGTTTCAGGGCGGTGCGCCAGGCCGCGTCCAGCCGCGCATGCGGCTGCTGCAGCAGGCGCGACACCGTCTGAACCAGCACCTGTGCCACCTGCTGGCGCTGCTTGGGAACGAACTGGTCGATCAGGCCGTCATTGAAGGCGCGAATGGCGATCTGGTCCTCGGCCTGGCCTGTCAGCATCACGCGGGCGCCGGGCCAGTCCACCAGGGATCCGAGCACCGCCAGCCCGTCCATGCCGGGCATGGCGTAGTCCACCACGCACACCCGTGCGAGGGCATGGCGTTCGGGGTGTCCGGCCCAGTAGTCGAGCACCAGCGGGATCAGCGGCGCACCCTGGCGATGGCGTTCCAGCATGCCCAGGTGCAGGCTGACATCGTTTTCCCAGCGCGCCGGCTCGTCGCTCATGCGCGTCAGGAAGGCGGACGGCCGCGAGTACAGCTCCACGTGCCAGGCGGCAGGCAGGACCATGCCGACCAGTTCGAGATAGTCGATGGCGTCATCCAGGAACAGGACACTTCCCGTGCGGTGGATGAGCGGAAGTTGGGCGAGCATCTTGGTTATCGTTCGTGGCCGGATGGCGTCGTGTCAAGGGGCAAGTCGATCATGAAGACTGCTCCGACGCCCGGCTGGGAATGCACCGCAATCTTGCCATGGACCGCGTCCACCACATTGCGGCAGAACGTCAGTCCGAGGCCGCTGCCGGCGCCGGTCTGGGTCGAGTAGAACGGCTCGAAGATGCGCTGCTGCTGCTCCTGCGTCATGCCCATGCCCTGGTCCTCGACGGCGATGCGGCCCATGCCGCGGTGGATGCCCACGGTCAGGCGCAGGTCGCCGGGTTCGATGACGCGGCTGGAGGCTACCAGCGAGTGCAGCGCGTTCTTGATCAGGTTGGTCAGCACCTGCATGAACAGCTGGGGCGAGCCGCGGAAACAGAAGTCCTGCTGAATGGTCACCTGGACGCAGTTGCGCTCGCGGCTGCTGCGGTAGGGGTACTGCTCCACGGCATCGCGCACCAGCTCGCTGGCGGTGATCACCGAGCGTTCGCGCGGCAGGCGCTGCAACTGGGCGTTGGAGATCTGCGTGTCGATCTGCCGGTGCATGGTGCGCACCAGCTGATGCAGGCGCTGAGCCAGGTCGGCGAGCTTGCGCTGCCGGGCTTCGGGCATGTCCTGCTGGGCGAGGTTCTGCAGCACATCTCCCATCAGGTCGATGGTGGCCAGCGGCGTGCGCAGTTCATGCGCCATCACGCCCATCGTGCTCAGGGTGTTCAACAGCCGGGTGCGACGCAGGTTGGCGCTGGAAAAGCCCAGCATCATCCCCATGAAAAAGGCAAAGCCGATGACCAGCAGGTTTTCAAGCGGCGTGTCCCAGCGGATCGGGCCGCCCGAGAGAACCTGTGCCGTCATCCAGCCCAGCAGGCCGCCCGAGAGGCTGCCCGCCACCGCCAGGCGCCAGTCGGTGGAGTGGAAATAGATCAGCAGCATGGCGGCGGTGCTGGCAAGCCAGACCGCGTTGCCGTCGTTCATCCAGTACATCCAGAAGAAGAACCACGGCAGCTGGACCCAGGTGGCGATGCCGAACAGCCAGGCACTCGCGGGTGACGCCGGGTCGCGCCGCACCGAGGGCAGCAGGTAGACGATGGCCAGCAGGCACATCAGCAGACGCACCCAGGGGTTTTCGTAGGGCTGGGGCAGCCACAGCAGCCAGATGGCGCCAAAGAGCAGATGGCCGGTACAGGTAAATATGCCGATCCAGACCAATCTGTAGGTCGACGGGTGCAAAATCGGCTCAAGCGGTGCCTGCACCACTTCTTCCTGGAAGCGCCGCCACCAGCGTGCGGTTGCTCCGTACAGCCACAATCGGTCCAGAACCACATGCACTCCTTCGACATTGCCCCTCATCCGCCGATGGCCTGGCCATCGGGGTGTGAGGCCGCCATTGTCGCCGCAGTGTCGGGGAGGGGCGCATGACGCTCCCTGTCAACTTTGACAGTGTCGGTGTGGATGCGGTCATCGCGGACTGGGTCAGCACGCTGCGCGACCGGGGGGTCGATGCCGTGCTGGTGCTCGGCCCCGACCCGGACGGCGGGCGGGAGATCCGCCGTGTGCTGGCGGTCCACCCCCCGCGCATGCTGACGGCGGCCCAGGCGCTGGCCGAGAGCAGCGACTTCGGGGCCGCCTGGCGCGACAGCGACGCGCCCCTGGTGGCCTGGCAGGAGATTTCCAAGTCGGCCTGGCAGGACACGCAGGGCCGCTGGCGGCGCCTGTGGCTGGGGCACGGTTACCAGACCCTGGTGCGGGTGGCCTTTCCCCTGCCGGCGGGCCGGGCCTTCGAGTGCTTCATGTTCAGCCCGCGCACCTTCGCGGGCCGCGCCGAGGCGGCCGAGCTGGCCTGGTCGGCTCTGCACGTCTGGCCCATGCTGCAGCGGGCCATCGCCGACAGCCGGCTGACGCTCAGCCCGCGCGAGCTTGAAACCCTGCGGCTGGCCTTCGAGGGGCTGACGGCGCGCGAGACGGCCCAGCGCCTGGAATGCTCGGAGCGCACCGTCAACTACCACCTGGCCAACGCCATGGCCAAGCTCAACACCGACAACAAGCTGCAGGCCGTCCAGAAGGCCTGCTGGATGGGGCTGGTCTGATCCCGCGCCGGGGTGTGCCGCGACGCTTGGCGATAATGCGCGCATGAGTTTCCTTGCACTCGATGTCGGCAATACCCGCCTGAAATGGGCCCTGTATGACCATCCCCGGGTGGGCGCGCGCCTGCTGGCCCACGGGGCCCAGTTTCTGGAGAACATCGAGAAGCTGGGCGAAGGCGACTGGAGCCAGCTGGAGCAGCCGCATAAGGTGCTCGGCTGCGTGGTCGCGGGCGATGCGGTCAAGCGTCGGGTCGAGGAGCAGCTGGAGATGTGGGACGTGGCGCCGCAGTGGGTGGTGTCGGCCCAGTCCGAGGCCGGTGTGACCAACGGCTACGACCACCCCGCCCGTCTCGGTTCCGACCGCTGGGTGGCCATGATCGGCGCCCGCCAGCGCCTGCTGGCCCAGGGGCCGGCACGCCCCTGCATCGTTGTGATGGTGGGCACCGCCGTCACGGTCGAGGCCATCGATGCCGAAGGCCGGTTCCTGGGCGGCATCATCCTGCCCGGCCACGGCATCATGCTGCGCGCCCTGGAGTCGGGCACGGCCGGCCTGCACGTGCCCACTGGCGAGGTGCGCAATTTCCCCACCAACACCAGCGACGCGCTCACCAGCGGCGGCACCTTCGCCATCGCCGGTGCCGTGCAGCGCATGTGGGACAACCTGCGCGACCACTGCGGGCAGGAGCCGGTGTGCTACATGACCGGTGGCGCCGGCTGGAAGATGGCGCCGAGCATGTCCACGCGCTGCGAGCTGGTCGAAAGCCTGATTTTCGACGGGCTGCTGCACATCGCCAGCGTCCGCTTCGGTCAGGCCTGAGGTGCCGGACCATGGTCTGCCGGGTTTGGTACCATTTGGTTCCAAAGGCTGTTTCGCCTCAATAACCAGGAGCATTCCATGTCCGATCTGAAGACCCGTTTCGAAGCCGCCGTCGCCAACTCCAAGAAGCTGTCCGAGCGTCCGGACAACGCCACGCTGCTGAAGATCTACGGCCTGTACAAGCAGGCCACGCTGGGCGATGTCACCGAGAAGAAGCCCGGTTTTGGCGACATGGTCGGCCGCGCCAAGTGGGACGCCTGGAACGCGCTCAAGGGGGTGTCGCAGGACGACGCGATGGAGCGCTACATCGAGCTGATCGAGTCGCTTTCCTGATCTCCGGGTGTTTCGCCGCGGCACCGGCCGCGGCGTCAGCCGCTTCCTTCGCTTCCCCCTTCGCCCATGCACGCCAGGCCCACTGTCCGGACGGCTCTCGTCGCCGCGCTGCACGACGAGCTGGCCGGGGTGCTCTCGCTCATGCCCGACGAGCAGCGCCAGTGGGTGGGCGGGCGGGAGTTCTGGGTCGGGCACCTGCACGGGCAGGAGGTGGTGGCCGTGCTTTCGGGTATCGGCAAGGTCGCGGCGGCCACCACGGCCACCATCCTGATCGGGCACTTCGGCGTCAACCGCATCGTGTTCACCGGTGTGGCCGGTGGCCTGGGGGCGGGGGTGCGTGTGGGGGACGTCGTGCTGGCGCGCAGCTTCCTGCAACACGACATGGACGCCTCCCCGCTGTTCCCGCGCCACGAGGTGCCGGGCTACGGCCGCGGCCGCTTCGAGGCCCATGGCCATCTGGCCGACGCGCTGGAGCTGGCCTGCATGCGCATGATCGGCACCGTGCCGCAGCGGCTCGCGCCCGACGTCGTGGCCACCTTTGGCCTGCAGGCACCTCGCCTGCACCAGGGCCTGCTCATCAGTGGTGACCGCTTCGTCGCGACCACCGCCGAATGCCAGGCGCTGCAGCGCGAGCTGCCGGATGCGCTGGCGGTGGAAATGGAGGGGGCGGCATTCGCCCAGGTCTGCCACGATTTCGGCATTCCGCTGGCCGTCGTGCGCACCATCTCCGACCGCGCCGACGACGACGCCCACGTCGATTTCCCCCGCTTCCTGCGTGAAGTCGCCAGCCAGTACAGCACCGCCATCATCGAAGAACTGCTGAGCTGAGCCGGCCGACAAACCTTCTTTTTGCCAGCCGTGGGGCAGGCATCGCCGGGCCAGGAAGCCCCAGGGGGAGGGCTTTACTTCAACCAGCCGCGCTTGCGGAAGTACACCATCGGCAGCACCGCCGACAGGACCATCAGCCCGATGGCGAACGGGTAGCCGTACTGCCATTCCAGTTCGGGCATGAAGCGGAAGTTCATGCCGTAGCTGCTGGCCACCAGCGTCGGGGGCAGCAGCGAGACGCTGGCCACCGAGAAGATCTTGATGATCTTGTTCTGGTTGATGTTGATGAAACCCACCGTCGTGTCCATCAGGAAGTTGATCTTGTCGAACAGGAACGCGGTGTGGCTGTCGAGCGAGTCCAGGTCACGCAGGATCTGGCGCGCGTCCTCGAACTGCTCGGCGCTCAGCAGCCGGCTGCGCATCATGAAACTCACGGCGCGCCGGGTGTCCATCACGTTGCGGCGGATGCGTCCCGACATGTCCTCGTGCCGGGCAATGGCCGACAGCGCTTCGCTGAGCAAGGTGTCCGAGGCGTTGCTGTTGAGC
>JAEZLX010000246.1 GCA_023415035.1 Pseudomonadota bacterium
CATCTGGCATGCGGTGCACTGCGACGAGCAGATCGACTGGCTGTCGGCGCACAAGACCCAGCAGCCGCACCGGGTGTTCCTCAAGCTCAACAGCGGCATGAACCGCCTGGGCTTCCGGCCCGATGCCCTGCGTGCGGCATGGTCGCGACTGAACGCGCTGCCGCAGGTGGACGAGATCTCGTTCATGACCCACTTCAGCGACGCCGACGGTCCGCGCGGCATCGAACACCAGGTGGCGGCCTTCGAGGCGGCCACGGCCGACCTGTCCGGCGAGCGCACGCTGTGCAACAGCGCGGCCATCCTGCGCCACGTCAACCACCCGCTGCGAGGTGTGGGCGTATCGTCGCTGTCGGCTGACTGGGTGCGCGAGGGGATCGCCCTGTACGGTGGCGCGCCCGACTACCCGGAGCATACGGCCGAGGACTGGGGGCTGCGCCCGACCATGACCCTGTCGAGCAGGCTGATCGGTGTGCAGCAATTGCAGCCGGGTGACACGGTGGGGTACGGCTCCACGTTCACGGCCGACAAACCGATGCGCGTCGGGGTGGTGGCCTGCGGCTACGCAGACGGCTACCCGCGCCACGCGGTCACCGGAACACCGATCCTGGTGGCGGGAATGCGCACCCGGACCATCGGCCGCGTCAGCATGGACATGCTGGCGGTAGACCTGTCGCCGCTGGACGAGGCCGGTGTGGCCGCGGGTATCGGCAGCGAGGTCGTGCTCTGGGGTGTCTCGCCGTCGACCGGCACTGCCTTATCGATCGACGAGGTGGCGCGCGCGGCCGGCACGATCGGCTACGAGCTGATGTGCGCGGTGGCGCCGCGCGTGGCGTTCACGGTCGAGTGACGCACCGGGCCGCGTCGGCCTGCCTGTTTTCCGGACTCTCCATCCTCGTCCTTTTTCTGAACGCCATGTCCAGTCCCACGCCCCTGAAGTTCCTGATGCCCGGCTGGTTTGCCATCGTCATGGGCCTGTGCGGTCTCGCTGCTGCTGGGGCTCGTGGCGCTGGGCGTGGCGGTCGTGCTGCTGGTGGCATCGGGCCTGCGCTGGCAACGCCATCCGCAGGCGCTGGCCGAAGACCTGCAGCACCCGGTGCGCCATGCCTTCGTGGCCGCCGTTCCCGTGTCTGTGCTGCTGCTGGCAACGGTGGGCGTGGTGCACGATGGCCCGGCCGGCGCCCTGACGGGCCTGTGGCGCACGCTGTGGTGGCTCGGTTGCCTGGGGCAGCTGTGGGCGACGCTTTGGGTGCTGGGCCGCTGGCTGGCGCCCGCGTCTCCGGGGCGCGCGGGCAGTCTCTGGCCGGCGGTCTCGCCGGTGTTGCTGATCCCGGTGGTGGGCAACGTCGTGGTGCCGCTGGCCGGGCTCCCACTGGGGCACACGCTGTGGGCAACCATGCAGTTCGGCATCGGTGCCGTGCTCTGGCCGGTGGTGATCGCCCTGATGCTGGCGCGCCGCTTCGCGCATGGCCCGCTGCCCGACCGGCTGCTGCCGGTCTGGTTCATCACCATCGCGCCGCCGACGGTGATTGCGCTGGTCCTGCTGAAAATGCAGGCGCCGCTGATGGTCGCCACGGGACTGTGGGGCGTGGGGCTGTTCTTCATGGCCTGGGTGCTGCCGCTAGGGCGGCGCATCGCAGGTCAGCCCTTTGGCATTCCGTTCTGGGCGGTGTCTTTCCCGCTGGCCGCGATGACCACGCTGACGCTGCGCATGAGCGAGGCCCTGCCCGGGCTGGGCCTGGTGCGAATGGCCGCGGTGCTGATGCTGGCGGCCACCTCGGTCGTGATCCTGTGGCTGTGCTTCGCGACGGTACGTGGCCTGCGTGACGGCACCCTGCTGGCGCCCGAGCCGGTGGCCATGATCGCGCCCGTGCCGGTGTCGTGATCGCCGGGCTTCACCGGAAGCTCTTGTGACCGGGATGGGGGTAATCGGCGGTGAAATGGCCTCAATAATCGGACGAAGCAGACCAATGGAGCCTGCGCCATCTTTCAAGGCCAATGACCGACCTGTTTTCCATCCTGCTGCTGGCCGCCGCCGCGTTCGGTGCCGGCGTGCTCAATGCCATTGCCGGCGGCGGCAGCTTTCTGACCTTCCCGGCCTTGGTGTTCACCGGCGTTCCGCCCATCGTGGCCAACGCGACCAGCGCACTGGCCGTGAGTCCGGGCTACCTGGGCAGCACCCTCGGGTTCCGGCCCGAGCTGCGGGCACTGCCGGCGCGCCGGCTGTGGCGCGAGGCGGTGCTGGCCGGCATTGGCGGGCTGGCCGGGGCGGGGCTGCTGCTGGTGACGCCGGCCAGCGTGTTCGCCGGCATCGTGCCCTGGCTGCTGCTGTTCGCCACCTTGCTGTTCGCTGCCGGGCCGACGATTGCGCGACGTGCGGCCGGGGGTGGCGTGCCTGGCTCGGGGCGCTGGCGCGAGGCGGGCCTGCTGGCGGTGGCCGTCTACGGCGGCTATTTCAATGGCGGCCTGGGCATTCTGCTGATGGCGCTGTACACGGTCGCGGGCGAATCGCGCATCCACACGGTCAATGCGCTCAAGAACCTCAATTCGCTGGTGCTGTCGTGGCTGTCGGTGGTGGCTTTCATCGCGGCGGGCGCCATCGCCTGGCGCGAGGGCGTGCTCATGATGGTGGCAGCGACCATCGGCGGCTATGCGGGCGCGCATTGGTCGCGCCGCCTGCCCGCGGCCTGGGTTCGTGCCGGGGTGGTGGCGACAGGCCTGGTCATGAGCGCGCTGTTCTTCATCCGTCAGGCCTGAGTGCCTGGTGGCGTCGGCGCCACGCTTGCCAGTGCAGGTGGACGCTCGTTTCGCTTTTGTGCGCGGCGCGCTTGCGGATCCGACAGGGAAAACCAGAAAATACCGGCAGCCGACCCGCACGCCGCCGATGAACACCGAGCTCAACTACAAGCATCTCTACTATTTCTGGGTCACGGCCAAGGAAGGCGGCATGTCGCATGCGGCGGCCCGACTGGGCATGGCGGTACAAACCATCAGCGCACAGGTGCGCCAGCTCGAACGCGAGCTGGGGCATTCGCTGTTCAAGCCCGCAGGGCGCGGGCTGGCGCTGACCGATGCGGGCCAGACGGCCCTGAACCTGGCCGAGCAGATCTTCCAGCTGGGCGAGCAGCTGCCGGCGGCGGTGCGCGACACCGCCAACCGCCACAGCCAGCGCCTCGCGGTGGGCATCTCGGACGGGCTGCCCAAGCTGGCGGTGCGCGACCTGCTGGAGCCTGTGATGAACGAGCCGCGCCTGCGTCTGCTGTGCCACGAAGACGATTTCGATGACCTGCTGGCCGACCTGGCACTGCACCGGCTCGATGTGGTGCTGTCGGACCGGCCGGCACCCGCCAACCCCAACCTGCGCCTGTACAGCCACGCGCTGGGGGCCTCGCCGATGGCCTGGTTCGCTCCGCCGCGCTGGCTCGATGCGGTGCGCGAGGGCTTTCCGGGCAGCCTCGAAAACGTGGATGTGCTGCTGCCCACCGCCCATGCCTCGGTGCGGCTGCGGCTGGACCAGTGGTTCGAGCGCAAGGGGCTGGTGCCGCGCGTGGTGGGCGAGTTCGAGGACAACGCCCTGCTGACCACCTTCGGCGCCTCGGGCATGGGGGTGTTCCCGGCGCCCGAGTGGATGCGCGAGAAGCTCGAAAGCGCCTATGGCGTTACCTGGTTCGCACCCTGCGATGGCGTGCAGGAGCACTTTTACGCCATCGGCACGGCGCGCAAGGTCCAGCACCCACTGGTGCAGCGTCTGCTGGAGACGCACCTGGAAGCCCCGCGCGAGCCGCTCGGCGGCCTGGCCTCCCTGTGACGCGGCGCGAGCTGGCACGCGACGCCGACAGATGGGCATGAAGCCAGACATCCTGGAGCTGCTGCGCGTCGGGGCGCTGTTCGCGGTGACGGCGCTGGCCGAGATCGTGGGCTGCTATCTGCCCTGGCTCGTGCTGCGCCAGGGCAAGCCGGTGCTGTGGCTGCTGCCCGCTGCCGCATCGCTGGCGCTGTTTGCCTGGCTGCTGACCCTGCATCCGGCGGCTGCCGGCCGCACCTATGCCGCGTACGGCGGGATGTACATCACCATTGCCCTGATCTGGCTGCGCGTGGTCGACGGCGTGGCGCTGACGCGCTGGGACTGGACCGGTGCCGCGCTGGCGCTGGCCGGCATGGCCGTCATCGCCCTGCAACCGGCCGCATCGTGATGGAAGATAACGCCGGAGGCGCTGCCGTTCGTGGCACGATTGCTCCTGTTTTTCGCATTCACTCCTAGCGAGACCCACATTCATGTCCAAGATCGTTCACCGAACGCTGGAAGTTTTCGAAACGTTCGCCGCGCAGAAGCGCCCGTTGTCGCTGACCGAGCTGTCGCGCCTGCTGAACATTCCGCAGTCGAGCTGCCATGACGTGGTGCAGGCGCTGCAGGAGCGGGGGTACCTGTACGAGGTCCGGCCACGGGGCGGGCACTACCCCACGGCGAAGCTGTTCCAGGTCGCACGCACGATCCAGGACAACGATCCGGTGGCGCAGCGCGCCGAGGCGCCGCTGCAGGCCCTGAGCGAGCGCCTGAACGCTTCGGTCTCGCTGGCCAAGGCGCGCGATACGGACATGGTGTACCTGCTGGTGTGCAACCCGCCGGACCCGCTGCGTTTCTCGGTCATCGTGGGCGCCACGGCGCGCTACATCCATGCGACCTCCGTGGGCAAGTGCCTGCTGGGCAGTTTCGATCCGGAGCGGCGGCGCACGATCGTCGAGAAACTGGACATGAAGGCGCTGACACCCCACACGATCACATCGCGGGAAGAGCTGCTGCGCGACGTCGAGCGCTCCGAGCAGCGGGGCTGGTACGAGAACTGCGAGGAGAGCGTCGAGGACGCGCTGACCTTCTCGGTGCGCTTCCGCTGGAACGGGGCGATCTACGCCATCACGGCCGCGGGCACGCGCAACCGCATGGAGCGCCAGCGCGATGCGGCGGTGAACGACATCCTCGAGGTGGCGCGTCAGCTGGGGGACGTGGCATGAGCACCATTGCCGATCTGGCCGCACGGGACTGGGCCACGGCAGAGCCGATGGACACGCCCGAGGCGGCGGCCGCATGGGTCGCCCGAGTGGAGGAGGCCGGCCGCCGGCAGGATCAGCCCATTGACGGCGGCGGGCGCATGGTCTGGCGCGTCTGGGGCGAAGGTCAGCCGCTCGTGCTGCTGCATGGCGGGCATGGCAGCTGGACGCACTGGTTGCGCAACATCCCCGTGCTGGCCTCGCGCTACCAGGTCTGGGTGCCGGATCTGCCGGGTTTCGGCGATTCCGATGCACTGCCCGAGGCGCGCGACGCGGACGGCCTGTGGGGCACCGTGGCACAGGGGCTGCAAGCGCTGGCGGGCGGCCGGGCCGTGGATGTGGTGGGTTTTTCCTTCGGTTCGATGGTGGCCGGTTTCGTCGCGGCGCACCGCCCGGACCTGGTGCGCAGCCTGACGCTGGTCGGTGCACCCGCGCTGGGGCTGCGCCACACGCCGGTGGAGGGTTTGGTGGGGTTGCGCGGCCTGGAGGATCCGGAGAACATCCGGGCTGCCCACCGGCGGAACCTGCGCGTGCTCATGCTGGCCCACGAGGCGTCGATCGACGAGCTCACCCTGCACGTGCAGGCACGCAACGTGAGCCGCGACCGTTTGCCGCGCCGCCGCCTGGCGCACGGCGACATCCTGCACCGCCTGCAGCGCCAGTGGGCCTGCCCGGTTCATGGCATCTGGGGCGCCGAGGACGCCCTGTATGCGGGCGGGCTGACGGCCGGGATCGCGGGTGCCCTGGGCAGCTGCGACCTGCGCCAGCTGGTGCTCGTCGAAGGGGCCGGTCACTGGGTCCAGTACGAACGCAGCGACGTGGTCAACGCCCTATTGCTCCGCGTGCTGGAAGCGCGGGAATGAATGGTGCACGCGGTCTGCGGCCTGTGCCGGAACCGTGATGCCCAGCAAGGCCATCGAGCGAGAGATTTCCTCGCGCAGGAGGCGGATCGCGTGGAGCACGCCTTCGCTGCCTCCCACGACGGCGGCGTACATGAACGGGCGGCCCACCAGCGTCAGGTCGGCGCCGAGACCGACCGCCTTGAGCACGTCGTTGCCGCGCCGCACACCGCCATCGCAGAGCACACGCTGATGCGGCATTGTCCGTTGGACCGAGGGCAGCATGGCCAGCGGCGGCATGGTGCCGTCGAGCTGGCGTCCGCCGTGGTTCGATAGGACCACGCCCTGCGCACCGAGCGCGAAGGCGCGTTGCACGTCGTCCGGCGAGAGCAGGCCCTTGATCACGAGACGACCGGGCCAGGCGGCGCGCAGGCGTTCCAGATGTGACCAGTCGAGGTTGTCGCGGCGGTGGGTGCGGGTCGCGGAGCTCGAGATCATGGGCGCGCGGCCACTGTCGAAGTTCTCGAAATGCGGCATGCCGTGGCGCAGCAGCGTCGGCAGCAGATGCCGCGCCACCCAGCGCGGACGCGCCGCGAAATGCGAGGCCAGCTTCCAGGATGGGCGCAGGGGCGATCCGTAGCCATTGCGGATGTCGTCCTCGCGGTGGCCGCCGACCGGAACGTCCGCGGTGACCACCAATGTCAGGAAGCCGGCGGTCCGTGCCCGTTGCAGCAGTGCCATGCTGTCGGCCTCGCGTGCCGAGGGATAGAGCTGGAACCAAGCACGCGAATTCTCGCGGATCACGCGCTCCATGGGCGTGAGCGAGCTGCCGCTGAGAACGAAGGGAATGTTCTCGGTCGCCGCGGCGCGGGCCATCACGACGTCGGCATCCAGCGCCATGGCGCCAGCAGCACCCATGGGGGCGATGCCGAACGGGGCGGACCACGATTCGCCCCAGAGCTCGACCGCCGTGCTGCGCGCGGAGGTGTCGATCAGCACGCGGGGCAGGAAGCGGACATCGGCAAAGGCCTGCCGGTTGGCGGCGGCGGAAAGTCCGTCTTCCGCTGAGCCCTGCACGAAGCCGAACAGGCTGTGCGGCAGGATGCGGCGGGCCGCCTTCTCGAAGTCCTGCAGGTTGAGTATGTCATCGAGTTTCATTGTCCGGACATTATGCTAAATTCCCGGAAACACACAAAACACATCGGAGACATGAGCTCATCACACCGCTTTCCGCTGACCCGGTCGCTGGCCGAGTTCGCCGTCCATCTGGACGAGGTGCCCGACGCGGCGCAGGCGCTGGCGCTGCAGGGCGTTATCGACGCGATCTCGCTGGTGATCAAGGCGCGGAACGAACCGGCCGTTCAGGCGGTGCGGGACATTGCCCTGCAGGGGCGGCAGGGCGGGGCGGGCAGTGTGCTGCTTGGCCGAGAGCGCACGGGCGTCGAGGCGGCGGCGCTGGTCAATGCCACGGCCGCGCATGCGTTTGCGCTCGACGACGTGGCCTGGAGCTGCCATCCGAGCGCGATGCTGATGCCGGCACTGCTGGCCGCCGGCGAAGCGTTGGAGGCTGACGGCGCTTCGCTGTTGCGCGCCTGGGTGGTGGGCTACGAGGTGCTCGGCGAGCTGGTTACCCGCGAGCCCGGTGCGCTGCATTCAAGTGGCTGGCACCCCAGCGGTCTGCTCGGGCCCGTGGCCGTGGCGGCGGCGGTCGCCAACCTGATGGGGCTGGATGCCGATGTGGCCTGCGGGGCGCTGGCCAACGCGGCGAGCATGACAGGCGGCGTGTCGGCCAACTTCGGCACGGCGGTCAAGGCGGTGCATGTGGGCCGGGTGGCCGCGGCGGGGATACAGGCGTGCGAGCTGGCCCGGCGGGGTGTGACGGGTTCGCCCGATGCGCTGGAGCGCGTGGGAGGCTTTCTCGAAACGGTGTCGCCCTCGCGCAGTCCGGATCTGGTGTCGCCGATGATGATCGGCGGCGAGCGCTTGCGGCTGACGACGTCCGGGCTCAGCCTCAAGCGCTACCCGCTGTGCTACTCGCTGCACCGGATCGCCGATGCGGCGATCGCGCTGGCGCGCCAGCCGGGCATGGTGATCGGCGACATCGATCGCATCGAGATCGGGATCGGCGAGCGGCAGCTGCGCATGGCACCGCACCGGCAGCCGGCCACGCCGGTGCAGGCCCGATACAGCGCGCCCTTCGCGGTGGCCAGCGGCCTCATCGCGCGCGCGGCCGGCTTCGCCCAGCTCTCCCCGGGGTTCTACGAGTCGCCGGCGGTGCGGCGGCTCATCGAATGCACGGCGCTGACCGCCTTGCCGGGCGCCGATCCGGACGATCCGGTGTTCGCGCCCGCCGACCGCGTCCGCGTGCGCCTGCAGGACGGGCGCTGGCTTGACAGCGGAGACGTCGCGCATCCCCGGGGGCACGCGCGGCTCCCGCTGGATGAGGCCGGTCGTCTGGAGAAGTTCCTGGACTGCGTGTCCGGCAGCGGCGTGGACGACCCCGAGGAACTGTACGAGCACCTGTTGCGCATGCCGGTGATGGCATCGGTGCGGGAGGTGGCGGACGCTGTCAGCAATGCAATGAGGTAAGCGATGACCGGGCAGGACGTGCTGGATCGGCTGCGGGTGCTGCTGGGCACGGCGCATGTGCTGACGGAGGACTGGCAGACGGCGCCCTATCTGGAGGAGCAGCGGCGCATCTTCCAGGGGCGGGCGCTCGCGGTCGTGAGGCCGGCCGACACCGCACAGGTGTCCGAGGTGGTGCGCCTGTGCGCGCAGCACGGACTGGCGGTGGTGCCCCAGGGTGGCAACACGGGCGCATGCGGTGGCGGTGTGCCGCTGGACGGGCGCTCGGTGGTCCTCTCGACGCAGCGGCTTGACCGTGTGCGCCACATCGACGCGCAGAACATGACCATCACGGTGGAGGCCGGCTGCATCCTGGCCAGTGTGCAGGAGGCGGCAAAGGCCGCGGGGTGCTTTTTTCCCCTGTCGCTCGGCGGCGAGGGGAACTGCCGCATCGGCGGCAACCTCTCCACCAATGCCGGCGGCATCAACGTGCTGCGCTACGGCAACGCGCGCGAGCTCATGCTGGGCCTGGAGGTCGTGCTGCCCGACGGGCGCGTCTGGGATGGTCTTCGGGGGCTGCGCAAGGACAACACGGGTTACGCGCTGCGCCATCTGTTCGTGGGTGCCGAGGGAACGCTGGGGGTGATCACGGCCGCCGTGTTCCGGCTGTTCCCGTATCCGCACCACCGCGAGACGGCGCTGCTTGCGGTGGCGTCGCCCGAGGCCGGGCTGCGGGTGATGCACCGCGTGCAGGCCGCGACCTCGAACGCGGTGACGGCGTTCGAACTGATCCCGCGCATCGGCTTGGACCTGGGCATGCAGCACATGCCGGGCAGCCGGGAGCCTTTCCCCACGCGGCATGCGTGGCATGTGCTTGTCGAGGTCAGTGCCTCTGCCGAGCTGGGCCTGCGCCAGCGGATGGAAGCCGCTCTGGGCGAGACGATGGACACCGGGGACGTGCTGGACGTGGTGATGGCCGAAAGCGAGGAGCACCGGCGTCAGCTGTGGCGCCTGCGCGAGATCAATGCCGGCGGCCACCAGCATCAGGAGGGTGGCCTGATCAAGCACGACATCGCCGTGCCGCTGGACCAGGTGCCGCGGATGATCGAGCTGGGTACGCGGGCCGCCGAGGCGGCCTGCCCGGGGGTGCGCGTCATTGCGTTCGGGCACATGGGCGACGGCAACCTGCATTTCAATCTGGTCCAGCCTGTCGGTGCCGACAAGGACGATTTCATGGCGCAGCGCGAGGCGCTCAACCGCGTGGTGCACGATACGGTGCATGCGCTGGGCGGCAGCATCTCGGCCGAGCATGGCATCGGACTGCTCAAGATCGACGAGATGGCACGCTACAAGCAGGACGTCGAGATCGAACTGATGTGGCGCATCAAGGAGGCGCTGGACCCGCAGGGCCTGATGAACCCCGGCAAGGTGCTGCCGCCAAGGTGAGGACGCGGCCGCACCGGCGGCGATGTCAGGCCGTCGGCGTGGCCACGTTTGCGAGCGCTTCGCCCGATGCAAAGCGGTGCAGGTTGTCCAGGAACATCGCCACCGTGCGTCCGGTAAAGCCCGCGGAGAGTCCGCCGCTGTGCGGCGACATGAGGGTGCGCGGCGCGGTCCACCAGCGGGACTGGGGAGCAGGGGGCTCGTCGACGAAGACGTCGCTGTACACGCCGCCCTGCAGCAGGCCGGCATCCAGTGCCCGGAAGAGCGCCGCCTCATCCACCACCTCTCCGCGCGCGACGTTGATGAGGCCGGCGTGCGGAAGCATCGATGCCAGCAATGATTCGTCCACGAGTCCGCGGGTGGCCGGGGTGAGCGGGCAGCAGAGCACCAGCCAGTCCGCTGTCGGTGCAAGCCGGCGCAGATCGTTCAGGGTGCCGACGGCGTCGAAATCCGGGTGGGGCTGGGCCTGGCGGCGCACACCCGTGACACGCATGCCGAGCGCACGGCAGGCCCGTGCCACGGTACAGCCGATGGGGCCGAGACCGACGATGACCACGTGGGAACCATCCAGGTCGCGGGGCAGCCGGCGGGGATCGCGCAGTGGCGACCAGGCCTGTTTCCCGCGGTTTTCGATCCACAATGGCACATCACGCGCGAGCGCGAGCAGGCCTGCCATCGCGCTGTGCGCCACCGCCAGTGCATTGGCGCCAGACGAGGTGGTCACCGTCACGCCTCGTTGCATGAGGCGCTGCAGCACGGGTCGGTCGGTGCCCGCCGAACAGGTGTGGACCCAGCGCAGACCCGAGCCCAGGTCGAGTAGGTCGGTGAAGGCGGCCAGCCGCGTGCCAGGCCGGTTCTTGTTGCTGGCACCCATGAGATCGGTCGAAAGGAACGCGACGCTGGCCTGCGCGAGCGCGGCGTCGTCGTCCAGCGAGCCGTTGGCGTCCATGCACAGCAGCGATGCGCCTTCGCCGGCGGCCGCAAGGATGTCGGCGCCATGGCGGTCGGCAAGCGCCCGGGTCACGAGGATCTTGTGCATGGCCTCAGTCGCGGTATGACGGGTCGCGGCGGTCGAGGAAGCGCAGCATGGCAGGCCATTCCATGACGCCCAGTGCCTGGGCGGGGGCCGAGCCGCCCATGCTGCTGTTGTTCGTGGCGTAGGCCTGGTTGGAGCGGGCGATGACTTCGCCATCCGGCATGACCATCTCGCTGTTGCAGGCCATGGCCATCAGCTGGATCTGGCAGATGCGCTCAAGGCGGAACATGTTGTTGAAGGCCTGTGGAATACCGGCGCCCAGCGCCAGCAGCCCGTGGTTACGCAACACCATGACCTCGGCGTTGCCCAGGTCGCGTGCGAGCCGCTCCTTCTCGCCCTCGTTGAAGGCCACGCCCTCGAAGTCGTGATAAGCGATGCGCGCGAAACGCATGGCCGACTGGCTGATCGGCAGGATCCCGCATTTGAGCGTGGAGATGGCGATGCCCGCCGGTGTGTGGGTGTGGATCACGCAGCCGGCATCCGGCCGCGCCTCGTGGACAGCGCTGTGAATCACATATCCCGCCCGATTGATGCCCAGGGTGGGGTTCGGGTTGTGCAGGATGTTCCCCCGGGCATCGACGCGGATGAGGCACGAGGCGGTGATCTCCTCGTACATCATGCCGAACGGGTTGATGAGGAACTGGTCGTGGGTACCCGGTACCCGCGCAGAGATGTGATTGGAGATCAGCTCCGACATGCCGAAATGGGCAATCAGCCGGTAGCAGGCCGCCAGGTCGACGCGTGTCGCCCATTCCTGTTCACTGTATCCGCTGCCGGGCGGCGGGGAGCACTTCAACAATTCCTGGTTCATTCGGGAACGATCTTGAGACGGGCCGCCATACGGCCCCAGCGGGCATATTGCTCGTCGACGAAGCGGCCGAACTCGGCCGGTGTCATGGCTCGGCTGTCCTGGGCGCCCTTGCGGAAGATGTCGCGCACCTTTTCGTCCTGCAGGGCGCGGTTGAGGGCGCCATTGAGACGGGCGATGACAGCTTCCGGAGTGCCTCTCGGCGCGAACAGGCCCGACCAGATCTCGACCTCGACACCGGGCAGTCCGGCCTCGGCCATGGTCGGGATGTGCGGCTGCTGTGACAGCCGCCGCGGACCCGCCACCGCCAGGGTCTTGAGCCTGCCGCCTTCGACCAGTGCACCGCCGGCCGAGAAGTCGCCGAAGATGTAGTGCACGCGGCCGGCTGCGACCTCGGTGTGTGCCTGTGGCGTGGAGTTGAAGTTGATCGGTGTGACCGCCGCGCCGGACAGGCTGCCGAACATGGCCGTGGCAAAACGTGCGGACGCGTTGGGTACCGCGAAGTTCAAGCCGCCGGCTTCGCGCGCCGCATGCGCGATGACGCCGCGCACGTCCTGGACCGGGTTATCCGCGCCGGTCATCAGCACCGGTGCGGTGGTGGTCAGCAGGCCGACGGGTGAGAAGTCGGACAGGCTGTACGGCAGCTCCTTGAACAGGTAGGGGTTGATGGAGTGCGTGGTCAGCGAGGTCATGAACAGGGTATGACCGTCGGGGGCCGCGCGTGCCGCGGCGCGCGCGCCGATGAAGCTGTTGCCCCCCGGGCGGTTGTCCACGACGATGGTGGCCTTGAGCTCCTGGGCCATCAGGTTGGCCACGGCGCGGGTGGCCACGTCGGTGCCGCCACCGGCCGCGAAGGGCACGATGATGGTGATGTTCCGGGTGGGCCAGTCCTGTGCCTGGGCATGCCCCATGGCCGCCAGGCCCGCGGCCATGAGCAGGCCGCCCAGGATAGTGCGGCGCGGCGTGAAAATACTGTGGGGGGAGGCCGGTGTCTTGGTTGCCATCATCACCCCGCCGTGATGTTGTGCTCGCGGATGATCCGGCCGTACTGTTCGCGGTCGGACTGCACCAGCCGGGCCAGTGCCTCGGGGCCTTCGGTGCGCAACGGCAGCGCCAGATCGACCAGCTTGCTCTTGACGTCGGGCGCGTTGAGCGAGCGGATCAGCTGCTGGCTGAGGTGTCCCACCACCTCGGTCGGGACACCGCCCGGCGCGAAGTAGCCGAGCCAGGTCGTGAGTTCAAAACCCGGCACGGTTTCGGCGATGGTCGGGATGTCGGGCGCGCCGGCGAAGCGCTCCTTCTCGCCGATGGCCAGGATCTTCAGGCGCTTGTCGGCAGCATATGCCTTGACGGCCGACAGCGTCACGATACCGAGCGGGATGTGTCCGGCGAGCAGGTCGGTCACCATCGGGCCACCGCCCCGGTAGGGCACGTGGGTCAGGCCGAACTTGGCGCGCTGCGCGAGCAGCAGTCCGCCGATGTGCTGAGGCGAGCCCGAGCCGGCCGTGCCGTAGTGCAGGGCGTTGGGGTTCTTGCGCCCGTACTCGATCAGCTCGGCCATGTTGTTGGCCGGCACGGAAGGATGCGCCACCACCGCCACCACGGCGTTCACAGCGGCCGTCAGGGGCGTGAGGTCCTTCGCCGGGTCGAATCCCATGTCCTTGTACAGGAACTGATTGATGGTCAGGACAGGCTGCGTGGCCAGCAGGATGCGGTAGCCGTCTGGCGGCGACTTGGCCACGTAGGCCGAGCCCACGTTGCCGGCGGCACCGCCCTTGTTCTCCACCACCACCGTGTGGCCGGTGAGATGGGTCCAGCTCGATTGCGTGAGCCGGCCCACCTGATCGGTGGAAGCGCCAGGCGGGTAGGGCACGACCAGCGTGATGGGGCGGTTAGGGAAGTCGCCCTGGGCCATGGCTTTCCAGGGAAGGGCGGTGGCTGCGGCCATCATGGCCATGGCTTGCCGGCGGCGGACTTGCATGTTTGTCTCCTGCTTGTAATTGTCCGTACAAAAAAACGAATGTCCGTACAATAAGGGCGAGGATGTCCCCGTGTCAAGTCCGGAGCGTCTGCCGGTGAGGCGGGGCCGCGCCGGTGTCCGGCGGATCAGGCGTTGGCGTTCCAGTCCAGGCGCCAGCGCGTGGTCAGTGTGAAGCGGTCCTGGGGATAGATGTTCACGGCCACCGACAGGAGGTTTTCATGGGAGCCCAGGTAGTAGCGAAGCACCCGCAGGGCGGGTGTGCCGGCGCGCGCGTTCAGCAGCGTGGCGATGCGCCTGGGCAGGCTGATGCAGCCGATCTCCTGCTTGAGTTCGGCGATGTGTTCGCCGTGCAGGTCCTCGATGAGGCGGTAGACCGTGGACCCCGGCCGGTGGATGTGATCGCGGATGTCCGCGTACATCGGATGCACAAGGAACTGGGTGTGGGCGATGGGGTCGGGCGAACCTTCCATGTAGCGCAGCGCCGTGAAACGGGGCCAGACCTGGCCCTCGGCTTCTGGCAGGATGGCGACCCATTCACCGGCGATCTTCACCTGGTCGTCGGACAGCACCTCCAGCCGGGTCTTGCGCGTGAAGGCAAACAGCTCGGTGGGATCGGAGATGCTGGCGATGTAGCGGGACGTGGCGGTCTGCGCCTTGATCGTCGTGCCGATGCCGGCGCGGCGCGTGACCAGACCGAGTTCGGTCAGGCGCCGGATCGCCTCACGGGCCGTGTAGCGCGAGATGCCGAAACGCTCGCAGATCTCCATCTCCGTCGGGAGCATGGAGCCGACCCGGTATTTCCCCTGTTCGATGTCGCGCATGAGGGCCTGGGCGACCACCAGATAGCGGGGCGGTGTGTGGGCGATCGGCGACTTGTGAACCATGTTCTTTAACTGATGGGATGCCAATGAACCGAAGAAACCATATTGTCACGGCTGACCGGCCGTCACGGGAGAACGCATCGTGAGCGCGAACCGGCACACATCATCGCAGGTTCGCCGTGTTTTCTATGTCAACGGTTTCGGCCGTCCGTCATTCGAGACGCGGCTGAAAGCCGCCGGTCCCTTCGATCTGCAGGGCATCACGGCGGGGACACCTGCGCCGCAAGCAGAGACCATCGTGGCCGGGGCCCATGCCTACCAGGTCAGCTCGGGCACAAGCGAGATCCCGCCTCACTATCTGGTGAACGATGCCCTGCTGGATCGCGCGCCCTCGCTGTTGCTGGTGTCGACCATCGGCGCCGGCTATGACACGGTGGACGTGCCGGCCTGCACGCGTCGTGGCGTCGCCGTGGTGAATCAGAGCGGCGGTGCGAACGCACAGGCTGTGGTGGAGCACACGCTGGCGATGATGCTGGCCCTTGGCAAGCGCATGGTGGAGGCGGACCGGTACACGCGGCGCACGCCCCATGTGCAGCGGCATCGCTTCGTGGGACACAACCTCGAAGGCAAGACACTGGGCCTCATCGGGTTTGGCAACGTCGGCAGGCGTCTGGCCACCGTGTGCTCGCAAGGCTTCGGGATGCGGGTGCTCGTGCACAGCACGCACGCGAGCGCCACGGCGCTCGAGGCCGCCGGTGCGCGGCGGGAGGCACTGCCGGGGCTGCTGGCCGAAGCCGACCACGTGGTGATCTGCTGCGCGCTCACGGACGAGACCCGTGGGCTGATTGGCGCGGCCGAGTTCGCGCGCATGAAGCCGGGGGCCTTTTTCGTGACCACGGCGCGCGGCGGCATCCATGACGAGCAGGCGCTGGTGCGGGCCTTGCAGTCGGGGCATCTGGCTGGCGCGGGCGTGGATGTCTGGGACGTCGAGCCGCCGCCACTGGACCATCCCTTGCTGGCGATGGACAACGTGATTGCCACGCCCCACATCGCGGGGGCGACCGTGGAATCGCGCGAGCAGGCTTCGGAAAGCGCGGTTGCCCAGATCGTGCAGGGCCTGCAGGGCTTCCGGCCCGCGAACCTGCTCAACCCCGAGGTGTGGCCGTCATTCATGAACCGGTTGCGCCAGACCTTCGGTGACCTGGCCGAAGGCACAGCCGATGCGTAGGGGTGGTTCATGCTGTGGCGAGCACTAGTCCTGGGTCTGATCACCGGATTCGGGCACGGATTCTTCTACTTCGGTGTCTCCGCCTTTGTGAAACCCTGGGGGACGGAGCTGGGGTTGAGCCGGTCGTTGGCCGCCAGTGCCGTGGCGCTGGGCCGTTTCAACGCGGGCTGGGTCACGCTGCTGGCCGGCGGCCTGGCAGACCGATGGGGTCCCCGCCGCGTGGCCGTGACCGGTTGTGCCATGACTGCCCTGGGCCTGGCGGGGAGCGCACTGTGTGCGCAGACCTGGCAGCTGGCTCTGTGCTGGGGAGGTCTGGCCGGTGTGGGGGTGGCGCTGGCGTTCACGGTGGTGCTGGACAAGGCGCTGATGGCGCAGTATCCGGCCTCGCAGCATGGCCGGGCGATGGGGTGGCGCTTTGCCGCGATCTCGGTGGCTTCGTTCGTCGCAGCGCTGGTGGCCGGTCTGTTCACCGATCTGTGGTCCTGGCGCGTCGCTTGCGGGATCTGGTCGATGGTGATGGCCGGCTGCGTGCTGTTGCTGCTGCGCCTCATTCCGCCATCGCCACCCCGCCAGGTCGGGCAGGGGGCGTCTGTGACACAGGGCATGACCCTGGGTGAAGCGCTGCGGACTGCAGACTTCTGGCAGCTGGCCGCGGTTTCGGCGATCGCGACCGGCACCATGACGGGGGTGATCACGCATCTGGCGGCGCTGCTGACCGATCTTGAGGTGCCGACGATGCACGCCGCGGTCCTGGTCAGCCTGACCATCCTGCTGTCGATGCCGGGCCGCCTGCTGGCCGGTTCGTGGGCCGACCGGTGGTCTGCCCACCGTCAGGCCAGGGGGGTGGCGGTGGCCATGGCCGTGCAGGGCCTGGCGCTTGCCTGGCTGGGAATCTGGCCGTCGACGGTCGCCGCGTACGCCTTTCCTGTCGTGTTCGGGGTGGCCACGGGTATCCATGGGCCGATGCTCATCGTCAGCCCGTCGCGCCGTTTCGGCACCCGTCACTACGGAGCCATCCAGGGGGCCGTCCTGCTGGTGCAGTCGGTGCTGACCGTCATCATTCCTGTCGCGCTGGGCGCCGCCCACGACCGCTTCGGTGACTACCGCGCGGGTGTGCTGGCCTGCGCGCTCCTGCTGCTGGCTGCCAGCGGCCTTTCCCTGCGCCTACGCCTGGGCGCCGACGTCCGTTCCTGAAATTTTTGGGTCTGTCGCTTGACAGCAGCTGGCCGTTCTTTAACAATAAACGCAATACCGAAATATTTTTCGCCACAGCGAATAAAACAGAGAGCGAGACACGATGACGACTTCGCCAACGGCGTCGCACGGCCCCCTGCACGGGGTTCGCGTGCTGGACCTCACCACGGTCATCATGGGTCCTGCGGCCACGCAGGTGCTGGGTGACCTGGGTGCCGACGTGATCAAGATCGAATCGCCGGCAGGCGACTCGATGCGCAACGTCGGCCCCTTCCGCAACCCGAAGATGGGTCCGATGTACCTGCAGGCCAACCGCAACAAGCGCTCGGTACTGCTGGACCTGAAGAACCCGGACGACCGGGCCACGCTGCTCGCGCTGGCGGCCGACGTCGACGTGGTGGTCAGCAACATCCGCCCGCAGGCCATGGCCCGCCTGGGCCTGGACTACGAACAGCTGCGCGAGGTCAATCCGGGCGTCATCTTCTGCATGGCGGTGGGCTACGGCAGCGATGGCCCTCACTCCGGCCAGGCCGTGTACGACGACCTGATGCAGGCGGCTTCCGGCATCTGCGGCCTGTTCGGCCAGGTTGACGGCGCACCGCGCTACGCGCCGGTGAACATCTGCGACCGCGTGGTTGGCCTGTATCTGGTGATCGCCATCCTGGCGGCGTTGCGCCACCGAGAGGTGACGGGCGAGGGTCAGGAAATCGAGGTGCCGATGTTCGAAACCATGGTGCAGTTCGTGCTGGGCGATCACATGGGCGGTGGCGCCTTCGTTCCCCCGCTGGGCGACATGGGCTACCCGCGCCTGCTCTCGCGCACCCGCGGCCCGTACCCGACGCGCGACGGCCACCTCTCGCTGGTTGTCTACACCGATGCCCACTGGAAGGCTTTCTCGGCCCTGGTCGGCCAGCCCGACCTGATGGAGCGTGATCCGCGCTTCAAGAACCAGGCGACGCGCACGGTGCACGCCAACGAAGTCGGCCAGTTCGTGGCCGACCATCTGCCGATGTACACGAGCGCCGAGTGGACCGAGAAACTGCGCGCCGTGGACATTCCGGTCTCGCCTGTCAACGGTATTGCCGACCTGTTCGACGAGCCGCACCTGCGCGCCGTCGGCATGTTCGACGAGGTCGAGCACCCGACCGAAGGCACCCTGAAAGTGGCCCGCTTCCCGGTGAAGTTCGGTCGCACGCCGGCCAGCGTTCGCCGCCTGGCACCGAACCTGGGCGCCGACACCCAGCAGGTTCTTGA
>JAEZLX010000043.1 GCA_023415035.1 Pseudomonadota bacterium
GCCCCGCCCCCGTGGCCCAGGAAGAGCCGCCGCCTGCACCCGTGGCGCAGCCGACCGCCACACCCGAACCGATGCCCGAGATCGTGTCGCACGCGGTCAGCCCGCGCGACTACCGCCAGGACGGCGCTCGACATCTTTACAGCAAGAACAGCCACCGCATCTTCAAGGGCAAGATGCCCCCGCTGCTGCAGGGCGTGGGCGTGATGCAGCTGGCGATCGGCCGCCGCGGCGAAATCCTGTCCTTCAACTGGCTGCGTCCGCCCAGCCATCCGGGCGCCAAGGCCGAGATCGAGCGCGCGGTGCAGGCCGCAGCCCCCTACCCCGCCCCGATCCGGCTGGGCAGCGTCGTCTACACCGACACTTGGCTGTGGGACAAGAGCGGCCGGTTCCAGCTGGACACGCTGACCGAAGGGCAACGCTCCAAGTGAGCTTCAGAAAGGCCGGCCCTGCCGGCCTTTTTCATTGGCCTCAGGCCTCGTCCGGGATCAGCGCCAGCACGTCCGTCACCCCGATGTCCTTGCCGGCCTGGAACAGCAGCGTGCTGGCTTGGCCGCGGTGGTGTGTCTGGTGGTTGAAAAAGTGCTGCACCAGAAAGCCGAAATTCCGGGCGAACGGCTGGCCCGCGGTGTTCCGGTAGTGCAGTGTGCCGGCCAGCTGCTCGCCGGTCAGCGACTGCGCCCACTGCAGGATGATCTCGTCCAGCCGCTGCCGGTACAGACCCAGCTCATGCAGTGAAGGCGCCAGCACCTCGCGCAGCGAGGACGGTTGCGGATGATTGCGCAAGGCCTCGCGCAGCACGGATCCCATCGGGTGTTCCGCGAAGCGGCGCAGCCAGATCGTGTCCCCCACGGCGATGTGGTTGAAGGTGCCGAGGATGGAGCCGAAGAACGCTCCCCGGTCCCTGACGACCTCCCCTTCCGGCAGGCTGGCGGCAGCGTCGTACATCCGCTGGTTCATCCACTGGTTGTAGCGCGCCATGAGCATCGCGGTCTGTGGCGTCATCGGGGCAGTTCCCTTTCTGTGCTGATCTGGTCCGGAACAAGCCCACCATCAGCCGGTCTTGCTGAAGCGCCGCGTCACGGCCAGTGTCCAGGCGAACACCATGAACAGGAACAGCACCATCCCGATGGCGAAGGGCCATGCCGGCAACGCGGCGGGTTGTTCGCGGTTGGCCAGCAGCACCAGCCCGTGGATGTAGCAGAGGAACACCATCACGCCCAGACCCAGCCAGCGCAGCCGCGAACCCAGGTACCGCAGCGTGGCCTCGCGGCGCTCGGGTGCCAGCCAGTAGGCACGGTTCGGGATATTGACTGGCGGATGGGGCGAATCCATGAAGCGCGTGGCGAAAAAGCTCAGCATCCCTGGGATGCCGACGGCCAGCACGGTCATCAGCACGGCATAGGAGGCACGGGGCATGAAGCCGTCCGCCGCCCCGCTGCCGGAAAAGTGCGACGCCACCACCGGCGGCAATTGGGCACTGGAGACCAGTATGAAGATGGCCGCGCACAAGGGCGCAAGAAGCGGCAATACCTTCCACCGACCAATGGCCATCGATTCGCTCTCCTTGGGTCTTTCAGAGACGCCCATTCTGGCATGCGAGAGTCCCTTCCCGCCTCAGCCGATGAAGCCCATCGTGCGGTGGCCGCGCTCGTGCGAGCTGCACACCCGCGCGGGGGTGAGGCGGTCGGCCTTGGCGCGCACGGTGGCGGCCATGCCGTCGAGGATGCGCTTGCCCATCTCGCGCGGCGCCACCTTCTGCAGCACATCGAGGGTGTCCTCCTCGAGATCGGGAGGAAACGGGTAGCGGTGCTGCGCCCGCAACCGGGTGTATATGTTGTTCGCGATGACCCGGGCCTCTTCGGGCGTTGGGGCCGGCACCTCGTAGACCGTCATGCGGCTGAGGATGAAGTCGGGGATGCTGTCCAGGGAATTGGCCGTGCCGACATAGACCACTTTCGACATGTCCAGCGGCACGTCGAGATACTCGTCCCTGAAATGCGACGCCGTGTCCTGCTCCATCAGCTGCAGCAACGCGCCATACGGATCGAACCGGGAATCGCCGCCTGTCTTGTCCAGCTCGTCGAGCAGGAACAGCGGGTTGGCGAACTGGCTCTCGATCAGGGTACCGGCAATCTTCCCGTAGCGCGCGCCCTGCCAGGTGGGCGCCGAGCCGGACAGGACCCAGTTGGCGCTGAGCGTGCCCATCGAGATGAACTCGAAGGTGAGGCCCAGGGCCTTGGCCAGGCTCTTGGCAAAGTGCGTCTTGCCCACACCCGGGTCGCCGGCCAGCAGGATCGGCGAGAGGTGGAAGCCGCCCTCGCGGACCGCCGCCAGGGCCACGTGGTTGGCCAGATCCTCGACCACACCGGCGAAGTTGGGACTCGTCCGGGCAACCACGTCCAGATCGTCCTCGTCCGCGGGCGCGGCCACGAAACGGTCCGGCCCGTGTTCCAGCATCCGCCGGTAGGCGCGCTTCTGGCTCTCCGCCTGCGGCCCTTCGGCGCGCTCCATGGCATGCTGCACGACGTCCGGGTCGTACAGCCGAAAGCTTGTGCCCGTGAGAAGTTGAACGGCCATATCACCTCCCGCAAACCGATCCGCAGATACGTCGCCGGCCGGGTGCGTGCGCCCCGACCCGCATCACCGGTCATCCGGGGAGGCATCCCTTCAGGAAGATGGCATTCGCATGGCCCCGCCCGGATCCCGTGGTCATCCTAATCCACGTCGGGCGACTGGCGCAGCGCTTGCACCTCAGGTTTTCTCCCCGGTGGCCTGACCGGACAGACCCGCCAAACAGCGAATGATTCCCTGACGTGAAGCAGCCCGTTCAGGGGTGACGGACAGGCGGTCGCCGCGACGTGGCAACCGGTGCCCGCCCGATGTGCTGATGACCGTTCAGCGGCCGGACCAGCCCACCGGACGCTCGATGAGCACGCGGCGCATGACTGTTGCGTCCCCGCCATAGCTGGCGCTGGCCTGGGCTCCGGCCACCGGCTCGAAGCCCATCTTGCGCCAGAACGGCACGGAGCCCTGCACGGCCACGAGCAGGATCTGCGAAAAATTACGCTTGCGGGCGACCGCGAGCAGGCTCTCGAACATCTTGCGGCCCAGCCCCAGGCCGGCGGCGCGCCTGGAAACGGCCAGGTCGTGCAGGAACAGCTGGTTGCCCTTACCGTCTTCGGGCGCGACGGGCTGGTACAGCTTGGGCGGGGTGTCGCGGTTCCAGGCGTGGGCCAACAGGTAGGCCATCACCGGGTTCCGCCCCGGATTGCCCTCGCGCGCACGCGCCACGAAGCAGCAATCGGGCGATGCGAGCCACTTGCTGCGCAGGACCGCGGTGCTTTCGGGTTCGATTTGGTGGTAAACCTCGGCCTGCACATGCTGGATGCCGGGCCACAGGGTGTCATCGACGGGGCCGATGCTCAACAAAGACATTTCTGACCGCAATAACCAGGGAAAACCCTTTATTTTCCCATGCTCTCCGCATCGGCGCACGGCTCGGCATGGCGCCTGGGACCGCGACCACGCGACCGAGGAAGGCACAGAGGCGGGGAAACCTGACCCTACAGCCCGTTCGAGCAGGCGCTGGAGGAAGGCTGCGTGCGCGACCGGTTCAAACGTGCGCGCGCCAAGGCGCCGGCCAACATCTTCGTCGACGCGCTGGGCCACACCATCCAGCGCCCGGCCTCAGGCCGGCTGCAGGAACACGCGCGCCTTGCGCGGCGACACCACCAGGGTCTCGCCTTCCTGCAGCCCCATCTCGTGGAACTGCTGCGCCGGGATCTGGGCCTCGATCAGCGGATCGTGACCTTCGCTGTGCCCGGCATCCGCCGGGATCAGCTCCAGACGCGCGATCGGGCCGACAACGATGGCTCGGTCGAGCCGGGCCACGATGCCCTCCACACCGGAGCCGGCCTGGTAACGCTGCACGTCCAGGTCGTGCGGGCGCACATAGGCGAAGGCCTTGGCGTTCTTGGCGTTGGCGTGCTCCGGCGCCTGGATGGCCACGCCGTCCAGGTGCAGCAGGCCTTCGTTGGCACGGCCATGGAACAGGTTGACATCACCCAGGAAGCCATAGACGAACGGGCTGGCCGGGTGGTCCCAGACCTGCTGGGGCGAGCCCACCTGCTCGATCACGCCCTGGTTCATCAGCACCACGCGATCGGCCACCTCCAGCGCTTCCTCCTGGTCGTGCGTGACAAAGATGGAGGTGACGTGCAGCTCGTCATGCAGGCGGCGCAGCCAGCGGCGCAGTTCCTTGCGCACCTTGGCGTCCAGCGCACCGAAAGGCTCGTCCAGCAGCAGCACCTTGGGCTCGACGGCCAGCGCGCGCGCCAGGGCGATGCGCTGGCGCTGGCCACCGGAAAGCTGCGCCGGGTAGCGGTCGGCAATCCAGTCCAGCTGCACCAGCTTGAGCAGATCGGTGACCTTCTTGCGGATCTGGGCCTCGCTCGGGCGTTCGCCGCGGGGCTTGACGCGCAGGCCGAAGGCCACGTTCTCGAACACGGTCATGTGGCGGAACAGCGCGTAGTGCTGGAACACGAAGCCCACGTTGCGCTCGCGCACGTGCACGTCGGTGGTGTCCTCGCCGCTGAACAGGATGGAGCCCGAATCGGGCGTTTCCAGGCCGGCGATGATGCGCAGCAGCGTGGTCTTGCCGCAGCCCGATGGCCCCAGCAGGGCCAGCAGCTCGCCCGAAGCGATGTCGAGGTTGACGTTCTTCAGCGCGTGGAAGCTGCCGAAGTGCTTGTTGACGTCACGGATTTCGATACTCATGGTTCGATGTCCTTCAGATGGCCGCGCGCGAGGCCAGGGGCACGTGCACGTAAGGCTCGGAGGGGTTGGCCGGCGTGGTGGACGCGGCAGGCGGCTTGGGCGGCAGGTCGGCGATGGCCTTGAGCTCGCGCTCGCTGCGCCATTCGACGAAGCTCTTGATCACCAGCGTGACCAGGGCCAGCAGGGCCAGCAGCGAGGCCACCGCGAAGGCGGCCACCGACTGGTATTCGTTGTAGAGCACTTCCACGTGCAGCGGCATGGTGTTGGTCTGGCCGCGGATGTGCCCCGACACCACCGACACCGCACCGAACTCGCCCATCGCGCGTGCGTTGCAGAGGATGACGCCGTACAGCAGGCCCCACTTCATGTTGGGCAGCGTCACGTGCCAGAAGGTCTGCCAACCGGTGGCGCCGAGCACAATGGCGGCCTGCTCTTCCTCGTTGCCCTGGGCCTGCATCAGCGGAATCAGCTCGCGGGCGATGAACGGGAAGGTCACGAAGATGGTGGCCAGCACGATGCCGGGCACGGCGAACACGATCTTGATGTCGTGCTCGGCCAGCCAGGGGCCGAGCCAGCCCTGGGCGCCGAAGACCAGCACGTAGATCAGGCCCGCCACGACGGGCGAGACCGAGAACGGCAGGTCGATCAGCGTGGTCAGGAAGGACTTGCCCCTGAACTCGTACTTGGCGATGGCCCAGGCTGCGGCCACGCCGAACACCAGGTTCAGCGGCACGGCGATGGCGGCCGTGATGAGCGTCAGCCGGATCGCGGCCCAGGCATCGGGTTCCTTGAGCGCTTCCCAGTAGGCGTCCCAGCCGTTTCGCAGGGCTTCGGTGGCCACAGCCGCCAGCGGCAGCACGAGGAACAGCGCCATGAAGGCCAGCGCCAGGGCGGTGAGGGTGTAACGCACCCAGGCGGACTCGGTGGTGCCGCGCTGGGCGGTGCGGACGGTTTGGCGTGTCATTGCGAATTCCCTGCCGTACGGGCACGTTGCCAGGCCTGCAGGCCGTTGATGACCAGCAGCAGGACGAAGGAGATGACCAGCATCACGGTGGCCACGGCGGTGGCGCCGGCGTAGTCGTACTGCTCCAGCTTGCCGATGATGATCAGCGGCGTGATCTCGGAGATCATGGGCATGTTGCCCGCGATGAAGATGACCGAGCCGTACTCGCCCACGGCGCGGGCGAAGGCCATCGCGAAGCCGGTCAGCAGCGCGGGCAGGATGGTCGGGAAGATCACCTTCGTGAAGGTCTGCCAGCGCGTGGCCCCCAGGCAGGTCGCGGCCTCTTCGAGTTCCTTCTCGGCGTCCTCCAGCACGGGCTGCACGGTGCGCACCACGAAGGGGCCGATGAAGATCAGCGCGATCACCACACCGTTGGGGTTGAACGCCAGCTGGATGCCCAGCGGCTCCAGGTACTGGCCGATCCAGCCGTTGCCGGCCAGCAGGGCCGTCAGCGAGATGCCGGCCACGGCGGTGGGCAGCGCGAACGGCAGGTCCACCAGCGCATCGACGATCTTCTTGCCGGGGAACGAATAGCGCACCAGCACCCAGGCCACCAGCAGGCCGGCCACCACGTTGACCAGCGCCGCGATGAGCGAGGCGCCGAAGGTCAGGCGGTACGAGGCCAGCACGCGCGGCGAGGACACCGCCTCCCAGAACTGCGGCCAGGTCAGCGTGAAGGTCTTGAACACCAGTGTGGACAGCGGGATGAGCACGATCAGGCTCAGGTACAGCAGCGTGTAGCCCAGCGTGATGTTGAAGCCAGGCAGCACGCGCGCCGGCGCGCGGCGGCGCCCAGCTGCGGATGAAGGCAATGCGGCGGTGGTCATGAGGAAAGTGCCCGGGTTCCCGCCTGTGCGGGGTTTGGAAAAGGGGAATCGTGGACAACCAGCGACCCCATCCAGGGGCACCACCGAACCGGCTGAACGGGTCCGAAGGTGCCGTCCCCCCGCCC
>JAEZLX010000067.1 GCA_023415035.1 Pseudomonadota bacterium
ACAATTCATTCAAGCCGAAGCCGCTTCGCGGCTCGGCTTAATTCAGGCGTTAGGCGCCCATGAGACCGTTACTCGAGTGACCTGCCCCCCGCCAGCCGTACCAGTCTGAAGGTAGTGAAGTCCGTCAACCACTATGCATTTACAACGGTCCGGAGTTCACCAGTCGGGCCTTTATGGCATGGGCGCAGTCCCATGGCTTTCGCCACATCCTGATCCAGCCGGGGCGCCCCATGCAGAACGGCTACATCGAGAGCTTGAACGGAAAGTTCCGTGACGAGCACTTGAACGAGTGCTGGTTTGAGACCCTGCATCAGGCCAGGGATGGCCGTGGCGGTCTGGCGAACGGACTACAACGAGATCAGGCCGCACAGCAGCCTGGGGCGAATGCCACCGGCCCGTTTCGCCGAGCTGCATCGCCAGAGCGCTGGCGATGCAGCTCATTCCCCATCAACCAAAACACCCATCGAGTAATCTTGAACCCGGACTTCCACTTTTGATTGGTACGTCTACAGGGGGCAGGTCATTTCTCGGACCGGAGCTCGAAGATCCGTTCGGCTTGCTGGAGGGCACCGGCAAGTTCATGCGACACGTGAAGATCAGACCGGGCCAGGCGGTCGATTCAGGCGCGCTCGAGGCGCTGGTGGCCGCTGCGTACACCGGCTTCTGCGAACGCCTGAGGCATGGACCCGACAATTCGCTCCCGACGAATCCGCTTAGCGGCTCGTCGTAGTTCAAGCCTTGTTTCCCTGTGCAAAGTCGAATGCAGCCAATGAAATGGAAAGTCACGGCACTGCTCGTGCTGATCGCCCTGCCGGGCGTTGTCCTCACCGCCTGGCTCGCGCTGCCGCTGCTGGTGGACGCCTCCACACTGCCGGTGCCGCTGGAGACCCTGCAGTTGGCTTCCGCGGTTCAGGGGGCGGTCATGGTCTTTGTCGCTGCCCTGGTGGGCGCCGTGCTGGCGCCGAAAGTTGGTTTGGCGGCGCCTGCCATGGCTGCCATCGCCGTGCGGGGCGGCGTGCTTGATGCCTTGCGTCCGCAGTGGGTTCCCGGTATTGCAGGTGGTTGCATCGGTGCTGCCGTGATCCTGGGCTTCCACGCACTGGCGCCGGCGGCGCTGGTTGCCGCCCAGCCCGTGACGCCCGTTCCTCTGTCGGTGCGCGTCTTGTACGGCGGGATCGCCGAGGAGGTGATCATCCGGTGGGGGCTGATGACGGCGCTGGTGTGGGCTGGGTGGCGTGTCCTGAACAGGGGGCTTCCGCAGCCGTCGTCAGGTGTGGTGTGGATGGCCATCGTGCTGAGCGCGCTCGTCTTTGGCGCCTCTCACCTGCCCTCGGTGGCGCAGCTCCTGCCTGCGCTGACGGCCGATGTGGCGGCCTACATCACCATCGGCAATGCACTCTTTGGCCTGGTGGCCGGCTTTCTGTTCTGGCGCTACGGGCTTGAAGCCGCCATCGTGGCCCATGTGGTGGCCCACGTGCTGGCGTTTGCCGTCCGTGGTTAGAGGCGCCGTCATCCCCGGCACGCGCCACCAGCGCAGTAATGAGCGTGGTATGTCTGAAGGCGCAGCGATCTGCCGCCGCACGCGTTTCAGGCCGCGCTCTTGTACTTGATGCTGCAGCCGTAGGGCAGGCTGGTGGCGTTGCTGAGCGGCTTGCCGGCCAGCAGCTCGTCCAGTCCCTGCCGGACATGGTTGGTGGCCTTCTCGATGTCGGCCACGCGCGCCGAAGGGATGCTGTCGATGCCGCCCGCATAGACCAGCACCCCCTTGGCATCGATGATGTACATGTGCGGCGTCACCCGCGCGCCGTAGGCCTGTCCGACCAGTCCGTCCTCATCCATGAGGGTGGCGGTGGGCGAACCGCCTTTTTCCTGCATCCAGCGCCCGAGCTGGGGCGGGGTCAGGTAGTCGCCGCTCGCGTCGTGCGTGGAGTTGATCACCAGCCAGGCCACGCCCTTGGCGGTGTAGGTTTTCTGCAGCGATTGCAGGTTGCCCTGGTAATGCTTGCGCACGAAGGGGCAGCCCGGGTTGTTCCATTCGATCACCACGGGCCGGCCGAGGAACTGCGACAGTTTCACCGTCTGCCCGGAGGTGTCTTCCAGGCTGAAATCCGGCGCTGGCTGGCCGACCAGCGCGGCGGCGTGGACCACCTGCGGACGCAGCAAGGCGGGGAGTGCCAGCGCACTGGCACCAAGGGCGATCAGGGGGCGGCGTTGCATCATGGCGTTGTCTCCCATGCGTGGAGTGGGTCGATCAGAGCCGGTTCAGTGCGGAACGTACTTCGTCAACCGTGAGGATCTCCGTCAGCACCTGGACCGGTTGTCCGGGTTTGTGGAGGGCGTACACCGGCACGCCATTGCGGCCGAGGCGCCCCAGCGACAGGGTGACGGCCGGGTCGCGCCGCGTCCAGTCCGCGCGCAGCAGCGCCACCTGACGGTTGGCCATGTCGGTGAGCAGTTCGGTATCGGCCAGGGTGGTGCGCTTGTTGTACTGGCAGGTCACGCACCAGGCGGCGGTGTAGTCCACGAACACGGTGCGGCCCTCGGCCAGCAGCGCGGCTTCCCGTTCCGGGGTCCAGGGCTCCCAGGCCAGCCCGTCGATGGCAGTGGCAACAGGTGCGCCGGCGTCGGCCGCGGCCAACCGCGTGACGTTGGGGCCGAAGCTCGTGCCAAGCCATGCCAGCGCCACCAGGGATGCGCCGGCCAGCCACGGACGGCCCTTGCCCCGCAGGCCCAGTGCCCAGACCAGCAGCGTCAGCGCCAGCAGCAGAGTCAGCAGCGATGCGGCGCCATTGATGCCGGTCTGCTGGCCGTGCACCCACAGCAGCCAGACCACCGTGGCGAACATCGGGAAGGCCATGAACTGGCGGAAGGTCTGCATCCATTCGCCAGGGCGTGGCAGCGCGCGCGCGATAGCAGGCCACCAGCTCGCGGCCAGGTAGGGCAGGGCCATGCCCAGCCCGAGCAAGGCAAACACCGCCAGAGCCTGCCAGGCCGGCAGTGCGACCGCCAGGCCGAGCGAGGCGCCCATGAACGGCGCGGTGCAGGGCGAGGCCACGGCCACGGCAAGCACGCCGGTGAGGAAGGCGTTCGTGGTCGGGTTGCGGGCCTGCAGCGTGACCAGCCGCGAGGGCAGCACGTTGCCGAACTCGAACAGACCGGCCAGGTTCAGGCCGATCAGCGTGAACAGGGGGGCCAGCGCCGCCACCATGACCGGGCTCTGGAGCTGGAAGCCCCAGCCCACGGCCTCGCCGGCCGAGCGCAGGGCCAGCAGCAGGCCGCCCAGCGCCAGGAAGGAAAGGACCCCCCCGGCGGTGTAGGCCAGGCCGTTGCGGCGGTGGACGGCATGGTCGCCGCCATGCTGCGCGAAGGCCATCACCTTGATGGCCAGCACCGGGAACACGCAGGGCATGAGGTTGAGGATGAGCCCACCCAGCAGAGCGCCGAGCAGGGCGGCACCGAGCGTGAGCCGGCTGGTGGAGGCTTCGGTGAGCGCATCGCTGACGACCCTGGCGGCATTGGCTTCCAGTGCCGCCTGCAGCGCCGCCGGAACTTCCGAAGTGCCTGCGGTGGTGGCGGCCACGGGCCAAAGGCCCTGCACCGGCAGCATCTGGCGGATGCCCGCCTTGGACGTGCCGGGGACGGGTGTTTCATCCGACGCCAGCGCCAGCACCACGGGCAGCAGCTCGGGCTCGCCCACGCGCTGGTCGGTGAGCGGTACCTCGGCTGTCCAGCGTCCGCCCTGCCAGTCCTGTGTCCAGGGGGCGCCGGGTTCGATGATGCCCGCCAGCTCCGGGAAAAATTCCAGCCGCTTGCCATGCCAGGCTTGGGGCAGCCCTTCCACGCTGACCGCGATGGCGTTTTCCAGCGGGCGCACATGGCCGGCACCTGCGGGTTCCTCGGCCGGCACGGCGGCCAGGGTCTGGTCGAACAGCTCGCCATGCGTGGCGGTCGAGCCCTGCGCAGGAATGCGAAGCTGCAGCTTCGCTTCTCCCGGAATGCACTCCTTGCGGCAGACCAGCCACATGGCTTCCAGACCGACATCCAGCTCAGCCTGCCGGAAGCCGGCATCGATGGTCAGGGGTACGGGCAACAGGACGGTGCCGTCATAGCCGTAGTTGGCCAGATTGCCGATCGGGAACTTGCGCGGCGTCGGCCAGGCGATCTCGCCGGCCATCACGCCCGCCGGCAGTGTCCAGTTCAGCTCCGTGGGCAGGCCCGAATCGCCGGAGTTTTTCCAGTAGGTGTGCCAGTCGGGGGCGTGCCGCAGCAGCAGGCCGACCCAGACGCGGCGCCCGGGCGCCACGCCTTCGGGCGCATGGGCCACCAGCTCGGCGGTGACCTGTTCCGACTGGCTGACGTGCGACACACCGGCCTCGCGCTCCAGCAGCGACTGGGCCATGACGGACCTCCCGGCGAGCAGGAAGACCAGGACACACAGGACTGAAAAGGCCATCCGCACGGGCGACAGGCAGCGAAGCAATAGTGACATGGACAGGGGCGGACGGATCGACACGTTGACTGGACGGTAAGAGGCTCACCACGTGCGGGCGGTTCCCGCAAGGCAGGGCATGGCAGCCGAACCGTTCAATATAAGCGTTCGATGACCCATCTGCACTGATCGCCTGTCGCTATCGGACCAATGGACCGGATTGATGGCCGTCGGGGTTCACACCCTCCGCGAGATTGGGTACAAACGACTTTCTGATTTCTTGTTGATGTGTTTCGCTGCACTGCCGCTGGGCGGTACCAGGAGGGGACGGAATGGGAATGATGGAAATGGCCTTGCAACCCTGGGCACAACGCTTGCGTCGAAAGGCCAACCTGCCGGTGCGTCTGAGCTGGGGGGAGACCGGCTCAAGCTCGCTGAACCTGGGTGAATTCGAGCAGCCGCGCGTGCAGATCCACGTGCGCAGCGCCGAGGCGGTCAGGCTGCTGATCAACCCCACGCTGGAATCGCTGGGACAGGCCTATGTCGAGGGGCTCATCGACGTCGAGGGCAATCTCGAGGACATCCTGGCCATGGCGCACAGCCTGACCGATGCCGGGGCCGACGAGTCGCCCGGGCTGCTGGATCGCCTCACCCGCCGGCGCAGCACCCACACGCGCGAGCTCGACAGCAATGCCATCCGTTACCACTACGACGTCGCCAACGATTTCTATGCCGAGTGGTTGGACCCGGCCATGGTCTATTCCTGCGCCTACTTCGAGAACGGCGACGAGGATTTGGCCACCGCGCAGCAGAAGAAAATCGACCACATCCTGACCAAGGTGCAGCTCAAGCCGGGCCAGCGTCTGCTGGACATCGGCTGCGGCTGGGGGGCGCTGGTGATCCGGGCCGCGCAGAAATTCGGTGCCCGCTGCGTGGGTGTGACGCTGTCGGAGAACCAGTACGCGCTGGCCCGCGAGCGCGTCAGGGCGGTGGGCCTGGAAGGCCAGGTCGAGATCCGCCTGCAGGATTACCGTGACGTGACCGACGGCCCGTTCGACCGCATCACCAGCGTCGGGATGTTCGAGCATGTGGGGCTGAACCATTTGCCCGAGTACTTCTCGCGCATCCGCGGGCTGCTGGTGCCCGACGGCTGGGTGATGAACCACGGCATCACCAGTACCGACGCCGACGACGGTGAAACCAGCAAGGGCGCGGGCGGGTTCATTGATCGCTATGTCTTCCCGCATGGCGAGCTGCCGCACATCGCCACCGTCATGCGCACCATGCAGCAGGGCGGGCTGGAGGTGTTCGACACCGAGAACCTGCGCCGGCACTACGCGCACACCCTCACCCATTGGTCGCGCAATTTCGAGGCCCGGCGCGATCGCGTGCGGGCGCTGGTGGACGAAAAGCGCTGGCGCATCTGGCGCGTGTACCTCGCCGGCTGCGCCTGGGCCTTCGAGCATGACGAGGTCGCGCTGTTCCAGGTGCTGTGTCGTCCCGCCCGTCAGAGCGCCGAGGGCCTGCCCTGGTCGCGGCGCTGGATCTACGGGTAAGGCGCGGGCGGCCCGGGCGGCGATCGCCTTAAGATGGCAGGATGCACACCGCCGCCGACGCTCCCGCCCTGCCCGCGTACTGGTCCGACCTGACGACCGCCGATTTCCGGCGGCTGGACCTTGCGCGCACGATCGCCGTGCTGCCGGTGGCCGCCACCGAACAGCACGGGCCGCACCTGCCGCTGTCGGTTGACACCACCATTGCCGACGGCATCGTCGCGCGGATGCTGCGCGAGCTGCCGCCCGGCTCACCGGTGCTGGCATTGCCGACACAGGCGGTGGGCTTTTCGCCCGAGCACACGCGCTTTGCCGGCACGCTCACCCTGCGCGCAGAGACCGTGATGCGTGTGTGGACCGAAATCGGCGAGTGCGTGGCCGCTTCCGGCATCAAGAAGCTGGTGATCTTCAACACCCACGGCGGGCAGGTCGGCGCGCTGGATCTGGTCGCGGGGGGCCCGCGGCCGCGCCCGGGGCTGGAGGGGTTAA
>JAEZLX010000220.1 GCA_023415035.1 Pseudomonadota bacterium
GGAGCTGGGCCTGCCCGCCGAGCACGAGCTGCTGGAGGATGACACCGAGGCGGCGGAACTGGCCTGGCCGCGCTTTTTCGCACGCGTCGAGGCCGATCCCGCCGCGCGGCAGGATTTCCTGGACAGTGTCGCGCTGCACGGGCGCAGCCAGACGCTCAAGGCCTTGGCCAACGCGCTGGCCAAGCGCGTGGAGTTCCGCCTGGCCGACGAGGCCGGCGTGGTCGATGCCGGCGTGCAGCCGGTCGCCGGGGTGTTCCCCGATTTCGAGGGCGACGGCGATCCGGTGGGCATGCTCATGCAGCGCCAGCGCGAGGCCCTGCTCGCCGCGGCGCTTGCGCTCGGGTGGGCCAGCGCGCCCACGTTCCAGGCCAAGGGCGTCGAGCTGGAAACGGCCATCACCGAAGGCGATGCCGATGGCGTGATCGCCGCGCTGTTCAGCCAGAAGGGCGATCCGCGCAAGTTCAGCGACAAGCTGGCGGGCATCGACAGCGTGCGCGAGGCGCAGCGACTGTGCGAGCGTGCCCTGGCCGCGCGCCGGCAGCAGGCCGCGTGGCAGCACCAGCAGCGCATGGCGCGCCTGACGCGCATGCTGCTGGCCGCGTTTGCCGACATCAAGCGCGAGCGCGGCTGGGTGGACATGAGCGATGTGGAAGCCGCGGCGCGCCGGCTGCTGGGCGATGCCGAACTCTCGGGCTGGCTGCAGCAGCGGCTGGACGCGCGGGTGCGGCAGCTGCTGGTGGACGAGTTTCAGGACACCAACCCCCTGCAATGGCAGGCACTGTACGGCTGGCTTTCGGCCTATGCAGGCGCGGGCAGCGGCGAGGCGCCAAGGGTGTTCCTGGTGGGCGATCCCAAGCAGTCGATCTACCGGTTCCGCCGCGCCGAGCCGCAGGTGTTCAAGGCGGCGCAACAGTTTGTCGTGCAGGGCATGGGCGGCTCGCTGCTCAGCTGTGACCACACCCGGCGCTGCGCCATCGGCGTGGTGGAGCTGCTCAACCGCGTGATGGACGAGGCACGGAGCAACGACGGCTATGCGGGCTACCGCACCCACACCACCGAAAGCGCCGAACCAGGTGCCGCGCTGGTGTTGCCGCAGGTGCCGCGCCCCGCACGCGGGCCAGCCAATGGCGGTGATGAGGCCGGAAGCTGGCGCGACAGCCTGGTCACGCCGCGCCTGCTGCCCGAAGACAGCCTCAGCGCGCAGGAAGCGCGCCAGGTGGCCGACTGGATCGCCGCCGAGCTGCAGCAGGGTCTGTCTCCGGGCAAGATCATGGTGCTTTCGCGCAAGCGCGAGCGTCTGGGCTGGCTGCACCAGGCGCTGTCCGAGCGCGGCATCTCCTGCGAGCAACCCGAAAAGCTCGACCTGGCCGAACACCCGGCCGTGCAGGACATCATCGCGCTGCTGGATGCCCTTGTGTCCACAGCGAACGACCTGAGTCTGGCGCGCGCCCTGCGGTCGCCCCTGTTCGGGCTGGGCGATGGCGTGCTGGCGCGTGTGGCCCGGCTGCGCCGCCGGGCCGGGCTGGAGGCGGCCGAAGCTGCGGGCAGGCAGGCACTGCCCTGGTGGCAGACCTTGCAGGCACTGGCGGACACCGATGTGGCCGGCTCCGATGACCCGGCTGCCGACGCGGCGCTGGCGCAGGCGGCGCGCACGCTGCGGCAATGGCGTGCCTGGCTGATGCACCGGCCGCCGCACGATGCCTTGGCCGCGATCTATCGCGACGGCGACGTGCTGGCGCGCTACGCGCAGGCCGTGCCCGTTCGGCAGCGCGAAGGGGTGCGCCTGGCGCTGCAGGCCGTGCTGTCGCAGGCGCTGGCGCAGGACGGCGGACGCTTCCTGTCGGCTTACCGCTTCGTGCGGGCACTCAAGGCGGGGGGCATCGCCTTGCCGTCCACGGCCCATGCCGACGCCGTGCAGCTGCTCACCATCCACGGGGCCAAGGGTCTGGAGGCCGATACCGTCGTGATGCTGGACACCGACGCGCCGCCGCCGGCGGCGGAGAGCATGGGCGTGCTGGTGGACTGGCCCGGCGAGGCCGCCGAGCCCCGACGCTTTGTCTTCCTGGCCTCGGAGAAGCAGCCACCGGCCTGCGCGCAGGACCTGCTGGCGCGCGAGCAGCAGGCGCGCGCGCTGGAGGAACTCAACGCGCTCTATGTGGCGCTGACCCGGGCCGGCCGGCGCCTGGTGGTCTCCAGCATCGAGCCGCATCGCCGCGGTGCCGCGGCTTCCTGGCTGCAGCGCATCGCGCCTCATGCCGTGAAGGTGGATGCCATCCCGGCCGCCGAGCCGGCGGTGGCCGCGCAAAAGGCAGGGCTGGACGATGCCATCGTGCCGGATCTGCCGGCATGGGTGCCACCCGTCGTGGAAGCTGCCGAAGTGGAAGCAGACGCGCCGCAGCAGCCCGAGGACGACACCCGCACGCGCATCGGCCTGGCCATGCACCGCCTGCTGCAATGGGTGCCCACGCCGGCGAAAGGGTTTGCCTGGCAGGCGCATCACGAGCAGGCGGTTGCGCGTGAGTTTCACTTGTCGCCTGCGCAGCTGCGCGATGCCGCGCGCATGGCGCATGCGGTGCTGCATGGCGAGGCGGCGTGGGCCTGGGATGCCGACCGGCTCGACCGCTGGCACAGCGAGGTGGACCTGTGGCACGAGGGCCAGCTGCTGCGCATCGACCGCCTGGTGCGGGAAGCTGCCACGGGCTGCTGGTGGGTGCTCGACTACAAGAGCGCGGTCAACCCGCAGCGGCAGGCCGGGTTGCGCGAACAGCTTTGGCGCTACCATCGCGCGCTCGCCCAGGCACGTCCTGGCGAGGCCATCCGCCTGGCTTTCGTCAATGCCGAAGGCCGCCTGATCGAGTTGTCCTGACATGACCCCCTTCCCTGTTGCTTCGTCTTTCGCCGCCCGCAGGGCGGGCGCGCCAGTGCCTTCGGGCTTCCGGGAGGGGATGGCATGAGCGTCGCCGATACGGTCATCATCGGGGGTGGCCCGGCCGGCCTTATGGCTGCCCAGATGCTGTCCGCCGCCGGTGTCGCCTGTGAGCTGTTCGATGCCATGCCCTCGGTCGGACGCAAGTTCCTGCTTGCGGGCAAGGGGGGCATGAACCTCACGCACGCCGAGGACTTTGAGGCCTTCGTGGGCCGCTATGGCGCCCGTGCCAGTGTGCTGCGGCCCATGCTGGCGCACTTCGGGCCGGCACAGGTGCGTGCCTGGGCAGCGGACCTGGGCATCGACACCTTCGTCGGCACCTCCCATCGCGTGTTTCCCACGGACATGAAGGCCGCGCCGCTGCTGCGCGCCTGGCTGCAACGCCTGCGCCGCCCGGCGCAAGGCGGTGTTCCCGTGGGCCTGCACATGCGCCACCGCTGCACGGGCGTTCGGCCCGATGGAGAGGCGGGAACGCTTGTCTGCCATTTCGCTACGACCGATGGGGCAGTGAGCGTGCGGGCGCGCAGCGTGGTGCTGGCACTGGGCGGCGGCAGCTGGGCCCGCCTCGGCTCCGACGGCGCCTGGCAGGGCTGGCTGGCCGGGCTTGTGGGGCCTGAGGCGCTCACGCCCCTGCTACCGTCCAACTGTGGCTTCGATGTGCAGGGCTCGGCGTTGCATGGTGTGGATGCCGGCTGGAACGATTTCTTCCGCGAGCGTTATGCCGGCCAGCCGTTCAAGTCGGTGGCGATCCGTTTCACCGACGACCAGGGCCGGCATTTCGGGCGCAAGGGCGAGTTCGTCGCCACGGACACCGGGGTCGAAGGCAGCCTGATCTACGCCGTTTCGGCCCTGTTGCGCGAGCAGATCGCGCGCAGCGGAAGCGCCACCTTCGAGCTGGACCTGCTGCCGGACCGCAGCGCAGCGCAGGTGGCCGCCCAGGTGGCGCATCCGCGCGGATCGCGCAGCCTCTCGGCCCACCTCAAGAGCCGTCTGGGGCTGGACGGCATCAAGATGGCGCTGCTCCACGAACTGCTGTCGCGCGAGCAGTTGCACGATCCGAAGGCACTGGCAGCCGCCATCAAGGCCTTGCCTGTCACCGTGACGGCTCCGCGCCCCATTGACGAAGCCATCAGCAGCGCCGGCGGCGTGCGCTTCGAGGCACTGGACGATCACCTCATGCTGAGATCGCTGCCCGGCGTGTTCTGCGCCGGCGAGATGTTGGACTGGGAAGCGCCCACCGGCGGCTACCTGCTCACGGCATGCCTGTCCAGCGGCGTGCGGGCGGGGCAGGGCGTGTTGCGGCATCTGGGTCGCTGCTGACAGCGCCCGTCCGGCTGCCGGAGCAGGGTCAATCGGGGCGCCTTGGCGGGCGCTTGCGCGTGGCTGGCGCGCCATCTCGTTCGGCTAACATGAGCCATCTCGAATCATTGCCGCCCCGGACAGGTTTTGCCTGATCGGGGCTGCGCCAGTGTGCCTATCCGACCCGACACCGTGAGCTACACCAAGTTTGAAATCGACCGCTTTCTTTCCACATTGGCCGCGCAGGGGGGATCGGCCGGCAACCAGCGCCTGCGCGAGGCGCTGGGCTGGGACGAGGCGTTTTACGACGGCCTGCGCCAGCACCTGATCGAGGCCGGCCGCATCCGCGCCGGGCGTGGCCGCGGCGGCTCCGTCCAACTGGTGGATGAGGCACTGGCGCAAGCGCAAACCACGGATACGGCGCAGGCCACGCTGGCCGTGCCCGAGGCTGATGCCCCTTCCGCACCCGTGGCCCTGGCCGAGCCGCCCACGCCTGCGGCCAAACCGGCGCCCACCGGGCCGACGCCCGAACTGGACTACGCCGACAAGCTGTTCAAGGCCGCCGACAAGCTGCGCGGCAACATGGAACCCAGCGACTACAAGCACGTCGCGCTGGGGCTGATCTTCCTGAAATACATCTCCGATGCCTTCGAGGCCAGACACCAGGCCCTGCTGGCCGAAGACCCGCAGGCGGCCGAAGACCGCGACGAATACCTGGCCGACAACATCTTCTGGGTGCCGAAGGAGGCGCGCTGGTGGCACCTGCAGGCCAACGCCAAGCTGCCCACCATCGGCACCCTGATCGACGACGCGATGCGCGCCATCGAAAAGGACAACGAGTCGCTCAAGGGCGTGCTGCCCAAGGACTACGCCCGGCCCGCGCTCAACAAGGTGATGTTGGGCGAGCTGATCGACCTGATCTCCGGCATCGCGCTGGGCGAGGATGGCAGCCGCTCGAAGGACGTCCTCGGCCGCGTGTATGAATACTTCCTTGGCCAATTCGCCGGTGCCGAAGGCAAGCGCGGCGGCGAGTTCTACACCCCGCGCTCGGTGGTGCGCGTGCTGGTGGAAATGCTGGAACCCTACAGCGGCCGTGTCTACGACCCCTGCTGCGGCTCCGGCGGCATGTTCGTGCAGTCGGAAAAGTTCGTGCAGGAGCACGGCGGCCGTATCGGCGACATCGCCATCTACGGGCAGGAGAGCAACTACACCACGTGGCGCCTTGCCAAGATGAACCTCGCCGTGCGCGGCATCGACGCCGACATCCGCTGGAACAACGAGGGCAGCTTCCACAAGGACGAGCTGCGCGACCTCAAGGCCGACTTCATCCTGGCCAACCCGCCGTTCAACATCTCCGACTGGGGCGGCGAGCGCCTGCGCGA
>JAEZLX010000138.1 GCA_023415035.1 Pseudomonadota bacterium
CTGCCCGGGTGCTCGGCGGCACTGGCGATCCAGTCGTTCACATCGGCCGGGAACTTGCCCGCCGGCCCGATCCAGTGGCTGCGCTTGCCCTTGGCAGCAGGGTTGATGACGCCCGCGATGTGGCCCGAGGCGCCCATCACGAAACGTTTCTTGCCCGGCAGCAACTGCGTGCTGCCATAGGCGCCGGCAATGGGAACGATGTGGTCCTCGCGCGAGCCATAGATGTAGACCGGCAGCCTGACCTGGCGGAAATCGATCTTCTCGCCGCACACCGTGGCCGCACCGGGCTTCACGTAGCGGTTTTCCAGGTACAGGTTGCGCAGGTACCACGCGTACCAGGGGCCCGGCAGGTTGGTGCTGTCGCTGTTCCAGTACAGCAGGTCGAAAGGTGGCGGGGTCTCGCCCTTGAGGTAGTTGCCCACCACGTAGTTCCAGACCAGGTCGTTGGGCCGCAGGAAGCTGAAGGTGGTGGCCAGGTCACGTCCCGGCAGGAGGCCACCGTTGGCGAACTGCATCTCGCGAAAGCGCACGAAGCTCTCGTCGATGAACACGTCGAGCACGCCGGTGTGGGTAAAGTCGAGCAGCGTGGTCAGGAAGGTGGCGCTGGCCACGGGCTCCTCGCCACGGGCCGCCAGGACCGCCAGCGCCGTGCCCAGCATGGTCCCTCCGACGCAGAAGCCCAGGGCGTTGATCTGCGACGCCCCGCTGATGTCCTGCACGACGTCGATGGCCTTGATGACAGCCCCGTCGATGTAGTCGTCCCAGGTCTTGGTGCCCAGCGATTCGTCAGGGTTGCGCCAGCTCACGACGAAGGTGCGATGCCCCTGCTCGACGGCGTAGCGGATGAAAGAGTTGTCTGGCTGCAGGTCGAGGATGTAGTACTTGTTGATGCAGGGCGGCACCAGCAGGAACGGCCGCTCGTACACCTTGGGGGTGAGGGGCTTGTACTCGATCAGCTGGAACAGCTCGTTCTCGAACACCACGGCACCTTCGGTCGTGGCCACATTGCGACCGACCTCGAAGACGCTTTCGTCGGTCATCGACACATGGCCCTGCCGGATGTCATGCAGAAGGTTGGCCACACCCAGCGCGATGCTCTCGCCCTGTGTCTCGATGGCCTTCTTCTGGGCCTCGGCGTTGAAGGCAAGGAAGTTGCTCGGCGCGCTGGCATCGATCCACTGCTGGACGGCAAAGCGCACCCGAGCACGCGTCTTGTCATCGCCTTCGACCGCATCGGCCATGGCCATCAGCGTGCGGGCGTTGAGCAGGTAGAGCGCCGCTGTGTAGGCCGCCACCGGGTTGGATTGCCACGCCTCGCCGGCAAAGCGGCGGTCTTTGGCCAGCGTGGACGGACGGCCCTGGTTCCAAAGCTGTGCGAGCTCCTGCAGATACTCGCGCTGGATTTCCATCAGACGGGCCGGATCGATGCGAACGCCATGCCCGGCCGTGTTCGAAAAGAGTTCACCGATACCGGCGAATCCGCCCTGGGGTGTCCCCGGCGGCGGCATGAAGGACTGAAACGCCGCGAAAGGGTTCGCGGGCGGCTGGCCTGCTGAGCCATCGAGGCCGTGAGCGAAACGGCTCCACTGGTCCATCCATTGCTGCTGGAACTGTTGCGCGGCCTCCACCCAGGTCTGGCGGGGATCCTTGGCTGATGTCATGCTTGTCTCCAGTGCTTTGCCCTGCGGCTTATGATCCGGAAGGCATGCCGCCCATTCCGGGTTTTCCCTAGTGTTAGTGAACTATCTTCCAGCAAGCTGACATGGCGTTGCTTCAAACCGAACTTCAGGTGGTCGTGTGTATCTGGTTGTGATCGGATGGCTTTACGTGGCGCTGATGATGTCTGCCGCGGAAGCCATGGCTCCCAACGGCTCCGTGCTTGGAGCCATTGTGACCTTTTTTCTCTACGGGTTGCTGCCGATCGCACTGGTGGTTTACCTGATGGCGACGCCGCACCGCAAACGTGCGATCCGGGCGCGCGAGGCGGCCGAACGTGCCGCCGAGCAAGCGTCAGCAAGTGCCGTGCCCGACGCGTCAGCCGAGCCAGATGCAGGCGGCCATGCGGCCGGAGCTGCCGAGCCGGGCGGCGTCGCGGCGGTGCGAAAAGTACCTTGACGGCTGCGCCACGGTGCACCACGCCGGTGTGCCGTCGTTGCCGTGGATGGATGTGACGCCCAGGCCGAGCAGCTGCTGACGGGCCAGCGCCGGAAGGTTGGCCATCCATTTGCCCGGTGTTGCCGACGGGAGAAAGGCCGGGCCGACATCGAAGCCGGTACGTTCGAATGCATCCCTGACCTCGCCGCCCACCTCAAAATGGCCCGGGCCAATGCATGGTCCCAGCCATGCCAGCAGGTCACCCACCGCCGTATCTGGGATCCGGTCCAGCACGGCCGACACGGTGGCGGCCAACACACCCGGCTCACCATCCCCGGCCAGCCCACGCCAGCCAGCGTGGGCCGCCGCCACAAAGTGCCCCTGACGGTCGGTCAAGACGACCGGCAGGCAATCGGCCACCATGATGGTGCATGCGATTCCGCGTTTTGTCGTCAGGCAGGCATCCGCCTCGGTCTCCTGTGGCGGGTCCGCATCGAGATCGGCAACGGCGACGCCGTGCACCTGATGCAGGAAAACATGACGGGCGCCGGTGATCGCGCCCAGAAGGCGGCGGTTGGCCAGAACATGGTCCGGATCGTCGCGCACGTAAGCGCCAAGGTTGAAGGTGTCGAAGGGCACCGACGACACCCCACCCTCGCGGGTCGTGAACAGGGCATGCACATGGGCGGGAGCCGGCCAGTCGGGCACCAGCCAAGACGGGGGCATGGACTGAGTCATCGATCCGTCCTTATCCGGCAAGGCCATGCTGGCGCAGGGCTTGCGCAATCACCGGTACCACGCTGACAGCGTTGGTCGCGTGGGGAATGCAGTCGGTGCTCCAGATCTCGCGCACGCCGGCAGACCGGATGCGCTCAACCGCATCGCCGGCAAACAGCGCGTGCGTGACGGCAACGTCCACCGACTCAGCCCCCGCCGCCAGCAGGGCGCGTGTCGCCTGGACAATGGTGTGGCCCGAGCTGGCAACGTCGTCCATCAGCACGACTGAGCGCCCAGCCACGGCCAGGTCGGCCGGCAACCGGACAGTGACATCCCGGTCGCCGCGGCGCTCCTTGCGACAGGTGCCGTACGCCCAGCCATGTCCCTGTGCTGCCTGCGCCACCCACTGCTGTGCCTCCTCATCCGGCCCCAGCAGCAGCACCTGCTCGCGCCGCGCCGCAATGTGCGCAGCGAGCACAGGTGCACCACTGAGCGCCACGGCCGTGGGCAGCGGCACGGCTTCCTGCAGCGTGGCGACGCGGTGCAGGTGCGGATCGACCGTCACCAGGGCATCGAAAAGGCTCGCCAGAAAGCGCCCCACGATGCGCTGGCTCACCGCCTCGCCGGGATGGAATGCGATGTCCTGCCGCATGTAAGCCAGGTACGGTGCCACCAGCGTCAACCGGCGCGCGCCCAGTTCGCGCGCGGCTCCCGCAGCCAGCAGCAGCTCGGTCAGACGCTCGTTCGGAAACTCCAGGCCACGCCAGATCACCACCGTTTCGGGCAACCTGGCCGGCAGTGTCAGCCTGACCTCGCCATCCGGAAACCGATGGCGCGCGATCAGGGCACAGCCCAGGCCGGCCGCCTCGGCAGCGCGGCGCGCGTTCATTTCGTCCTCGGGAAAGGCCAGCAGCAGACCGGCTTCGGTATCCGTCATCAAGTCAGAACTCCACGAAAACCTGCGGCACGTCTTCCGCCGGGCCGATGCGGTAGCCGCTGCTGCGTTCCACGGCCTGCCGGGCAAATGCCAGATCGGCCGGATAGCCCGCGTACACGCGGTACAGCAGATCGCCTTGCTTGACCTCGTCGCCCAACTTGCGATACAGATCGAGCCCGGCACCCTGCACCTTGGGCGCCCCTGCCAGACGGGCGATCTGAGCGATCTGGAAGTTGTCGATGCCGGTCACCACGCCGCTGGCGGGGGCGCGCACGTCGAGCGTCAGCGGACCGAGTGCCGGGTGCATCCAGTCGAATGCCTTGCGGCCCTGGGCGCGGACGATGGCCTCCATGCGCGCGAGCGCGCGCCCGGACTCCAGGATGTCACGTGCAATCGCGTAACCGGTCCCGCCCCGCACATCCGGACTGCACTCGATGAGCCTGCCCGCGAGCTGCAGGGTCTTCTGCCGCAGATCGGCTGGCGCGGCCGGGTCGTTGGCCAGCACCTGCATCACGTCCCTGGCCTCCAGCACCGGACCAACCCCGCGCCCGATGGGCTGGCGACCATCGGTGATGACCACATCCAGCGATAGACGCAGGCGCTGTGCCACGTACTCGAACAGGCGGCGCAGCTTCTGCGCCTCGGGCATGGAGCGTACCTTGGCCGTGGGGCCGATGGGGATGTCCAGCACCAGATGGGTGGCGCCGGCCGCGATCTTCTTCGTAAGGATCGAGGCGACCATCTGTCCGGGCGAATCGATGGACAGCGGCCGCTCGACGGAGATCAGCACGTCGTCGGCCGGCGACAGGTCGGCCGTCCCGCCCCAGGCGAGACACCCGCGCTGCTCGCGCACGATGTCGGTCAGGTGGTCGAAAGGCAGCTCCACGTTGGCGAGCACCTCCATGGTGTCGGCCGTGCCCGCGGGCGACGTGATCGCGCGCGAGGACGTCTTGGGAAACACCAGCCCGTAGGCCGCCACGATCGGCACCAGCAGCATGGAAGTGCGGTTGCCCGGAATACCGCCGATGCAGTGCTTGTCCACCACCAGCGGCTCGTGCCAGTCGAGCTTGCGACCGGTGGCGATCATGGCGTCGGTCAGGAAGTACACCTCCTCGCGATCGAGCTCGCTGCGATTGCATGCCACAACGAAGGCGGTCAGCTCGATCTTGGAATAGCGGCGATCCGCGATGTCGCGCACGATGGCGCGGAAGTCCTGCTGTCCCAGCCGTTCGCCATTGATCTTGCGGAACAGCGCCGGGATCGACTCGGGTGGTTCGGCCTGGGATACCGAGGCGGGATGGCCGTCGGCCACCTGCAGCTGCGCGAAGGCGTCTTCCGAGACCCCCAGCTCGTGACAGCCGACGATCGAGGCATCGTCCACCACGTTGAGCGTGGCCAGGATGGTCTTGCCGTTGGCGCGCACCTGCACCTTGGACAAGGCCTGAAAGCCTTCGGCCCGGTAGACCGCGCAATCGCGGTGCAGATAGGCCACGTTCTCGTGATAGGTGTCGATGGCGACGCGCTTGATCACCAGGCCGCCCGGCGCTTCTGGTCCCCCGCCGACACTCGGGGAAGATGGGGATTCCTGCGTTGTCTGCATGGCTCGAAGATACACTGTTTCAGTCCGGCCATCGGCCGGCGCATGCATGCCTGCGGCGGGTGGCCACAGGCAACGGATAACGACAGGAGACAGGTTTTGAGAGCAGAACAGAATGAACGACTGACCCGGGTTGGCCCGGGCACCCCGGGCGGCGAGCTGTTGCGGCGCTACTGGCAGCCCGTGGCCCTGCTGGACGAATTCGATCCGGCCCAGAACCCGGAGATGGCCATCCGCCCCGTCAAGCCGGTCCGCCTGCTGGGACAGGACTTCGTGCTTTTCCGCGATGCCCAGGGACGCTACGGCCTGCTCGACCGCGACTGCCCGCACCGCGGGGCAGATCTGGCTTATGGCCGCAACGAGGGCGACGGCCTGCGCTGCCCCTTCCACGGCTGGAAGTTCGATACGAACGGCCAGTGCACCGAGACACCGGCCGAGCCGCTGGGCAGCACTTTGCATACGCGCATCCGCCAGCGCAGCTACCCGCTCGTCGAGCGCAGCGGCGTGATCTTCGGCTGGTTCGGCCCCGAAGGCAGCACGCCGCCCCCGCTGCCCGCGCTGGACTGCTTCGAAGCCCCCGACTCACACACCTTCGCCTTCAAGGGCATGTGGCACTGCAACTGGCTGCAGGCGTTCGAGGTCGGCATCGATCCGGCCCATGCCTCCTACCTGCACCGTTTTTTCCAGGACGAGTCGCTGGAAGAGAGCTATGGCAAGCAGTTCCGCGGTGCCAGCATGGGCGCCATCAACGGCGAGCGCTGGCCCATGACGAAGGTGATGCGCGAATTTGCCCGTCCCGACATCTCCTACGAGTCCACGCCCTGGGGCCTTCGTCTGACCGCGCTGCGCCCCATGACCGAGGAACTGACCCATGTGCGCGTCACCAACGCCGTGTTCCCGCAGACTTTCGTCATCCCGCTGTCCGAGACAATGACGATCACGCAGATGCACGTGCCGATCGACGACACGCACAACTACTGGTACGCCTTCTTCACGAGTTTCGACGGCCCGGTGGACAAGAAGACCATGCGCGACCAGCGCCTGCCCGCGGTCACCCTGCCCGATTACGTGCCCAAGGCCGGGCGTCACAACCACTGGGGATTCAATGCGAAGGAGCAGGTCACGCGCACCTACCTGGGCATGGGCGAGAACGACATCAACGTGCACGACCAGTGGGCCTGTGAGAGCATGGGCGCCATCCAGGACCGCACGCGCGAGCACCTGGGCACCACCGACAAGGTGATCGCCATGCATCGCCGCATGCTGCTGGATGCCATGGACACCATCGCTGCCGGTGGCACCCCGCCGGGCATTGCCGACGTCACCGCGCACGAGCGCATCTATGGCCCCGACACGGTGGACGGCATCGCACCGGCCCAGGACTGGCAGAACTGGTGGCAGACGCAGGTGCGCCAGCGCCGCGAAAACGCCCCCTGGCGCAATCGCATGGCGCCCGCCGCATCTTCCCCCGAAGAGGCGGAGGCATGAGCCGCAGCTTCGCACAACGCTGCGGCATCCACGACCCCAACCGAGAGCAGGCCTGTGCCGAGGTCGCCGCACGCATCGAGGCCCTGGGTATCGAGCGCGTGCGAATGGGCTGGTGCGACGTGCATGGCATGCTGCGCGGCAAGACGCTGATGCCGCACGCTGCCGTTCGCGCGCTGCGCGAGGGCCTGGGCATGGTGGGCACGCTGATGCTCAAGGACACCTCCGACCGAACCGTCTGGAAGGTGTTCGAACGCGGCGGTACGGATGGCCTGCCGGGATTTGCCGGCGCAGCCAACCTGATGTTGCTGCCAGATCCGGCGAGCTTCACGGTACTGCCCTGGCTGCCGCGCACGGCCTGGCTGCGCTGCCAGCCCTGGTTCGCCGACGGACAACCGGTCACCCTGGACACCCGTCACCAGCTGCAGGAGGCGCTGGCCCGGCTGGCCGGACACGGGATGGGCTTGCGGACCGGGCTGGAGGTGGAGTTCCATATCTACCGCATCACCAGCGATGCCGCGCAGCTCGATCCCGAACGGGCCGCCTGGCCGGGCGAACCGCCCGAGGTTCGCATGATTCACCCGGGCTACAACCTACAGGCCGAAGCCATGATCGACATGTCGGACGAGCCGCTGGACATCGCGATGCGCACGGCGCAGTCGCTTGGCCTGCCACTGCAGTCGCTCGAAATCGAACTCGGCCCGAGCCAGGTGGAGGCGGTGTTCGACGCCACCGACGCGTTGACCGCCGCCGACCAGATGGTGCTGTTCCGCAACGGCGTCCGCCAGGCGCTGCGGCGCGCGGGCTACCACGCCACCTTCATGTGCCGGCCGCCCTTTCCCGGCATCATGTCCAGCGGCTGGCACCTGCACCAGTCGGCCTACGACCTGGCCAGCGGCCGCAACCGGTTCGCGCGCGAAGCGTCCGATCCGGCCGCCGGACCGGACGACGCCAGGCACATCCTGTCGGACACTGGCGCCCAGTGGCTGGGCGGCATGCTCGCCCACGCCAGAGGCATGACGGCCCTGTGCGCTCCCACCGTCAATGCCTTCGGGCGATTCCGCCCCAATGCCCTGGCACCACAGGCCGCCATCTGGGGACACGACAACCGGGGGGCGATGCTGCGCGTGGTCGGCCAGGCGGGCGATGCGGCCAGTCGCATCGAAAACCGCGTCGGCGAACCGACCGCCAACCCCTACCTGTACATGGCGGCGCAGATCCACGCCGGGCTCGATGGGATCGAGAACGCTCTGGAGCCGACACCGGCGTGCCATGATCCCTATGCCCGTGACCTGCCCATGCTGCCCACGACGCTGGATGCAGCGCTGGACGCCCTGGTGCAGGATACGGCCATGACGCGCGGCTTCGGCACGGATTTCCTGCGCTATTTCGAACGGATCAAGCGCAGCGAAGCCCAACGCCACGCGCAGGCGGAAGACAAGACCGACTTCGAGCGGCGCGAATACTTTTCCAGAACCTGATCAGACCTCATCACATGACCACCTCTTACGTCTTCGAACCCTCCGCGGTGACCTCCGTCCCCGTCATCGGCCAGAGCGCCCGCTTTCCCGTCCACCGCGTCTACTGCGTGGGCCGCAACTACGAGGAACACGCCAAGGAGATGGGCTTTACTGGCCGCGAGCCGCCTTTCTTCTTCCTCAAGCCGGCTGACGCCATCGTCCCGGCCGAAGGTGACCAGTCCGTCGGCATTCCTTACCCGAGCCTGACGAAGAACCTCCACCACGAAGTCGAACTCGTCGTGGCCATCGGCACGGGCGGCCGCAATATTGCAGCCGCCGACGCGCACCGCCACATCTTCGGCTACGCGGTGGGCCTGGACATGACCCGCCGCGACCTGCAGAGCGACATGAAGAAACAGGGCCGCCCCTGGTGCATCGGCAAGGCATTCGATGAGTCCGCGCCCATCGGGCCGATCACGCCCGTGGCCGAAGCGGGTGACATCGCGAAAGCCGCCATCAGCCTGGAGGTCAATGGAGCCGTCCGGCAAAAGAGCAGCATTGACAAGCTGATCTGGAACATCAGCGAGACGATCGAGCACCTGTCCTCCGCCTGGATGCTGCAACCCGGCGACCTGATCTTCACCGGCACGCCCGAAGGGGTTGGCGCGGTCGTCGCAGGCGACCGCATGCTGGCGCGGATCGACGGTCTTCAGTCCTTGTCCGTGAACATTTTGTGACACGCACGACACAAACAGGGGTTTGACCTCATGCGCATGAATCGATGTCTCTGATAACTTTTCGGATGGCTCATAACCCGCCCCGGGCGCCTTCCATTCACAGGAGACAAGATTCATGATCCAACGCCGAACCCTGCTTAAGACCGGCGCAGCCATTGCCGTGGGCAGCCCAGCCCTGGTCGGCTTCGCCCAACAGAGCGTCACGCTCAAGTTCCACACCTTCATGGCCCCCCAGTCGCATGTTTACCTGAACATGCACAAGGCCTGGATGGACAAGGTCACCAAGGACTCGGGCGGCCGCATCAAATTCGAAGGCTTCCCTGCCATGCAGCTCGGCGGTGGCCCGCCGCAGCTGTATGACCAGGTCCGCGACGGCGTGGCGGACATCATCTGGACGCTCCCCGGCTACACCGCTGGCCGCTTCCCGCGTGCCGAGGTGTTCGAGCTGCCGTTCATGATGAACAATGCAGACGCCACTTCCCGCGCCTACTGGGACTACATCCACACGGTGGCGCAGGACGAGTTCAAGGACGTGCATACCCTGGCGCTGCACGTGCACGGCCCGGGCGTGATCCACATGCGCGACAAGCTGGTCAAGACGGCCGAGGACCTGCGCGGCGCCAAGATGCGCGGCCCGACCCGTCAGGCCACCAAGCTGCTGGGCTACCTGGGGGCCACGCCCGTGGGCATGCCCCTGCCGCAGATCCCCGATGCCCTGTCCAAGGGCGTCATCAGCGGCTGCACGATCCCATGGGAAGTGGTGCCCTCTGTCAAGGTCCAGGAACTGACGAAGTACCACAGCGAGTTCGCTCCGTCCGTCGGCGCGCTGTACACCTCGGTGTTCATCATGGCCATGAACCGCGCCAAGTACCAGTCCCTGCCGCCCGACCTCAAGGCCGTCATCGACGCCAACTCCGGCATCGAAACCTCGGCCTGGCTGGGCCGCGTCCAGCAGGAGGGTGACATCCCGGGTCGCGAGGCGACCGAGAAGCGCGGCAACCAGATCCACACCATCGACGGCGATGACGCCAAGACCTTCACGGCCAAGGCGCAGCTGGTCGAGCAGGAATGGGTGCAGGACATGGACAAGCGCGGCTACAACGGCAAACAGCTGCTGGACACCGCCAAGTCGCTCATCGAGAAGTACGGCAAGAAGGCCTGATCCTTCCTTGCACGGTATTTCGGGGCCCCGGTCGGGGCCCTTTTCGTTTGCCCCGTACACTTGCCGCCATGCAGCGCTCTCTCATCAAACACTGCCGGGAATGCGGCGCCTCCGTCTCCTACCGCCTGCCCGATGATGGCGACACCCGCCAGCGTGCCGTGTGCACGGTGTGCGGCACTGTCCACTACGAAAATCCGCTCAATGTGGTGGGCACCGTGCCGGTATGGGGCGCCACCGGCGAGCAGGTGCTGCTGTGCAAGCGCAACATCGAACCGCGCTGGGGCAAGTGGACGCTACCGGCAGGCTTCATGGAGCTGGGCGAAACCACGGCCGAGGGCGCACTCCGTGAAACCGACGAGGAAGCCGGCGCGCAGATCGAGCTGGGAGACCTGTTCACCCTGATGAACGTGCCACGCGTCGGCCAGGTGCACATGTACTACCGCGCCCGTCTGCTCAGCGACCGGTTCAATCCCGGCCACGAAACCATCGAAGCCAGGCTTTTTACCGAAGACCAGATCCCCTGGGACGAGATTGCGTTCCGCACCGTCCGCGAGACGCTGGAGCACTACTTCGCCGATCGTCGCAAAGGCCAGTTCGGCTTCCACACGCTGGACATCGTCTGACGCACCCGGGGCGGCGCTTCGCGCCCTCCCTCTACCTCAACTGTCCCTGCGGATTGCAAGGAATAGCCTTTGCCCTTGAAGATTCATTTAAAATACATCTATAAAACCCATCCTGCACCCATCATGTCCCCCACCCAGATCTGTACCGAAGACGAGGTCTCGACCCTGGTGCACGACTTCTATGCCCGGGTCCGCCGCGACGAGGTGCTGGGTCCCATCTTCGAAACCCACATCCAGGACTGGGACGCCCACCTGTCCAAGCTGACGGACTTCTGGTCGTCCGTGCTGCGGCGCACCGGTCGCTTCTCCGGCGCCCCCATGCCCCGGCACGCAGCGCTGCCCGGCCTCAACGCCGTGCTGTTCCGGCACTGGCTCAGGCTCTTCAACGAAACGGCATGGGCCCAGCCCAACCAGGCCATGGCAGCCCAGGCCACCGAAGCCGCCGCGCGCATCGCGCAAAGCCTGTGGATGGGCTACCAGTTCAGCCATGAACCCGGGGCCATCGCGCAAGGACTGCATCATGACTGAGCTGCTCCAGATCGAAGAACCGGAAAAGCCGCGACGCGCCGCGCCACAGTGGCGGGCCTTCCTGTCGCTCGGCTTCCGTCCGCTCTACCTGGCCGGCTGCGCATGGGCTGCACTTTCTGTCGCGCTCTGGGTGTTCGCCCCCGGGTGGATCGTCGGCGACATGCCCGGCGTCATCTGGCACGCGCACGAGATGCTCTGGGGCTTCATTGCCACCATTGCCGTCGGCTTCCTGCTCACCGCTGACCACAACTGGACCGGCATCAACCCGCTCAAGGGCGCGGCACTTGGCATTCTGTGCCTGCTGTGGCTGTTGGCGCGACTGGGTTTTCTGGCTCCTGGCGCTCTGCCCTTCGCTGTCGGCGCCACCGCCGAACTGCTGTTCTTCGGCATGGCCACGCTCGCCCTTGGGCGTTCCGTCCTGAAGGCCCGCAACCGGCGCAACTATGGCCTGCCGATTCTCCTGCTGGCGCTTGGCATTGCGGATGCCATGTATCTGCACACGGTGACGCTGGGCGACTACGCGCGGCTGATGCAGCATTTCCACGCCGGGCTGCTGTGCATGGCGGTCATCACGCTGCTGGTCGCGCGACGCGTCATACCTTTCTTTGCAACACGGGCGATCTCCGGCCTGACGCTGCCAATGCACACCCGCAGCGGCCACTGGCAACTGACCGCGGGCGTGCTGGCCATCGCGGCCGGTCTGGCCGGATGGCATGTCACCATGGCGTCGCTGCTGGCGATCACCGGCACCATCGCGCTGGTGCAGATCGTGGACTGGAAGCCGTGGGCCGTCAGGCACACGCCCTTGCTCTGGGTTCTCTACGCGGGGTACGCGGCGCTGGGTGCGGGCCTTCTCGTGGCCGCGGCCCACGCAGGCGGCTGGGTCCAGCGCACCGCATGGCCTGCGCACGTGATCGGGCTGGCCGGTTTCTCGGTGCTGATCATCGGCATGGTCACCCGCACCGCGCTGGGCCACCTAGGACATCCCCTTCGTGCCAACCGGCTGATCGTCACCTGCTACCTGCTCGTGATCGTCGCCTCCGCCCTGCGTCTGGCAGCTCTGTTCCCCGGTCCCTGGGTCACGGGTGCCTTGCACGGCGCCACGGGTGCCTGGGTGCTGGCCTTCGCGATTTATGTGTGGCATTTCTTCCCGATGATGATCCGCCCACGCGTCGACGAGCCAACCGGCACGCCGGTCAGGATCCCCGTGCGGCGCCATTCGGCATGACCGGATTTTCCCCATGCGCCTGACCCTGATGACGGACTACGCGCTGCGGCTGCTCATGCACGTGGCCCAGCACCCCGACCGCCTGTGCACCATCGCTGAAGTGGCCCGCAGCCATGGCATCTCCGAAACACACCTGATGAAGGTCACCCACCAGCTCGGCCTTCAGGGCTGGATCACCACCGTGCGCGGCAAGGGTGGCGGAATGCGGCTGGCCAAGCCACCCCACGAGATCAACCTGGGCGCCGTCGTCCGCGGCATGGAGCCAGACTTCCATCTGGTGGAGTGCTTCTCGGATGGGAGCCGGTGCACGCTGACCGGTCGCTGCCGCCTGACCGGCGTGCTGTACGGCGCATCCCAGGCGTTCCTCGACCATCTCGACCGTCACTCGCTGGCCGATGTCCTGCCGAGGTCGGACACGATGCAGACTATCCATGTTTCCTGATCGCCTCGCCGACCTGGCTTACCGCTTCCGGCCGGCACGCACGCGCGTCAACGGACGCGAACGCCTTCGCGCTTTCGTCGGCGCGGGTTTTGGCATCCTTGTGACCGCCCTTGTCGCCCGCTGGTGGGCCGGCGACACGACGGCATCACCCTGGCTGGCCGCTCCACTGGGTGCCAGTGCGGTTCTCGTTTTTGCCGTACCCGGCAGCCCGCTGGCCCAGCCGTGGGCCGTCATCGGCGGCAACGTGCTCTCCGCGCTTGTCGGCAGCCTGTGCGCGCAGGTCATCAGCGATCCGGCGTGGGCTGCAGCCACCGCCGTGTGTCTGGCCATCGCACTCATGTTCGCCCTGCGTTGCCTTCACCCGCCGGGTGGCGCCACCGCGCTGCTGGCGGCCATCACGTCGGTCAGTCCCTCGTTCGCACTGTTTCCGATGCTGGCGGACTCCGTCCTCTTGGTGCTGGCGGGCATGCTCTACAACACCCTGACCGGCCGTGCGTATCCCCATCCCCAGCAGACGGGCGCACCATCGGGGAAAGGCAACCGTTTCACTTCCGAAGACCTGGACGCTGCCCTCACCCACTACAACCGCGTGCTGGATGTCAGCCGCGACGATCTCGAGGAACTGCTGGGATTTGCCGAGGCAGCGGCCTACGAGCGCAATTTCGGGCACCTGCGCTGCCGCGACATCATGACCCCCGAGCCACTGGCCGTGCAGTTCGGCACCACGCTGGACGAAGCCTGGCAACTGATGCGCGACCACCGCATCAAGGCCCTGCCCGTCATCAACCGCGCCCGGCGCATCATCGGCATCATCACCGTGGCCGACTTCATGCATCATGCAGGCCTTGACCGGCATGAGGGCATCGCCACACGCCTGCGGAACCTCATACGCCGAGACGGCCTGACGCACTCCACCAAACCCGAAAATGTCGGCCAGATCATGACGCGCGATGTGCGCACCATCGACGACGACCGCCATCTCGTCGAGCTTGTCCCACTGTTCTCGGAAGACGGCCATCACCACATCCCGGTCATCGACCGCGAGCAAAGGCTCGCCGGCATCATCACCCAGTCCGACCTGGTTCGTGCGCTGTATCGCGTCACCCGCCGGTGACGGCCTGACGGATCAGATGTCCGCGGCCGGCAGCACCAGCCGCATGCGCAGCCCCCCCAGCGGGGAATCCTCCGCGCGAACCTCACCTCCGTAGGTGTCAGCCAGCTCACGGACAATGTCCAACCCCAGCCCGGCGCCGGTGCGCTGCTCATCGAGGCGCTCACCTCGCTCGAAGATGCGCTCGCGCTGCGCTGCGGGTATGCCTGGGCCGTCGTCATCCACCGTGAAACACAGCTGGGTGCCTTCGCGCAGCACCTGCAGATGAACCTGGCTTCGGGCCCATTTGCCGGCGTTGTCCAGCAGGTTCCCGAGCATTTCGAACAGGTCCTGAGACTCGCCGCGAAAGGCCTGCTCCGGCGCACTGTCCTCCAGGGTGAACGCGATATGGCGCGCGGCGTGCAGACGGCGCATGGTGCGAAGCAGTGCTTCGATGGGCTCCCGCACGGGCGTGCGCAGGCCCGTGGCGCGGATGGCGGCCGCCGCACGCGCACGGGCCAGGTGGTAGTCCACTTGCCGCTGTGCCATGGAGACCTGTTCGCTCACCAGCCTGGCCAAGGAAGAATCCTCCTGCGCGGCGGCATTGCCCAGGATGCTCAGTGGCGTGTGCACCGCATGGGCAAGATTGCCCGCCTGGGTACGTGCACGCTGCACGATATCGGCATTGGCCTGCAGCACATGGTTGAACTCATCGACCAGCGGCTGCAGCTCGCGCGGAAAAGGTCCATCCAGCCGTGTGGCCCCTCCTGCATGCACGGCAGCCAGCTGAGCCCGCAGCAAGTTCAGCGGACGCAGCACCAGCTGCAACTGAACGGCGACGGCCAGCAACAGACCGGCCGCGAGCAGCCCCAGGGCAATCAGCAGCATGTGCGTGAAGCGCTGCACGGGTTCGGCCATCAGCGACTGGTCGGCCGCCACGATCACGCGCAGCAACGGGGCATCGGCATCGGGCAGCTGCAGCGGGCGGCTCACGGCCAGCAGCTCGTGGTCCGGCTCGGGCTGCAGCTGCAGAACCGCATAGCCCTGGCTGGCGGGCGGGCGCAGCGCGCTGCCCGGGGGCAGCTCCAGCACCTGGTCCCAGAGTGAGCGCGAGCGCGTCACCCCCAGCCGTGGCGAGCCCTCCACAGGGATTTCGTCAATCTGCCAGTACAGGCCCGACAGCGGCATGGCAAATCGCGTATCGCCGGGTACGGGCTGAACTTCGATCTGCTGCTGCGGCCCAAGGCTCACGGCGGCACTGAGCTGGTCGAGCTGGTGCACCAGCTGGTCCTGCAGCTGCTGGTGGACGTGTTTTTCAAACAGGTCACGCAGGCCCCAGCCCGCCACGGCAATCGCCAGCAAGACCCACACGAGCGTGCTCAGCAGCAGCCGCACGCGCAGGGAGCCATGGCCCAGCCAGCCGGGCAGCTTCAAGCGCGAACCTCGACAGGCTGAAGACGGTAGCCCAGACCGCGCACGGTCTCGATGCTGCCGGGCGGCAGCTTCTTGCGCAGGCGACCGACAAACACCTCGATGGTGTTCGAATCGCGATCACTGTCACCGGGGTACAGGTGTTCGGACAGATCGGTTCGCGAGAGCACTTCGCCAGGGCGCTGCATGAGCATGGACAGGATCTTGTACTCGTGGCTGGTCAGCGTGACCGGTCTGCCATCGACCGAGACCGTGGCCTGGCGTGTGTCCAGGCGAATCGAGCCGCACTGCCATTCGGCGCTGTGGTGGGGCGAGAGGCGCCGCAGCAGCGCGCGCAGCCGGGCCAACAGCTCTTCCATGTGGAAGGGCTTGGTCAGATAGTCATCTGCGCCCGCGTCCATGCCGGTGACTTTCTCGTGCCAGGCATTGCGCGCCGTGAGGATCAGCACCGGCATGTTGCGCCCGCGCGCGCGCCAGTGGCGCAGCACGCTCAGGCCATCAACCACGGGCAAGCCCAGATCAAGCACCACAGCATCAAAGTCTTCCTCCTCCCCCATGTAACGACCCGTGGCACCGTCCGAGGCAACTTCCACGGTATGGCCCGCGGCACGAATGGCCTCGGCCAGCTGGTTCGCCAACAGGGGCTCGTCTTCCACCACCAGGATGCGCATCAGTCACGCCCCTTCCTTCGGATGCTGAGCACGCGCCCATCCACCGCATCCACCTCGAGCTTGCTGACCGCGCCATCGGGGTGCAACAGGCGCAGCTCGTAGATGAAGCGGCCATCCTCTTCCTCGAACTCCACCTTGATCACCTGCCCGTTCTGGCTGCGCTCCACCTGGTCGAGCACTGTGCGCAAGGGCAGCACCTTGCCCTGCTGCAACGCTTCGCGTGCCCGCTCGTGATCGCGCTTGTCCGCATGCGCAGGGGACAGCAGCAGGCAACCGGCCACAAGCGCGATGGAAAACCGTGCCGCCAGTGAAGAAATCGCGTTCATGGTGCAGCAATGAAAGTCAGGGTCATCGTGAAGTTATAGCGGACATCGGATGAACGCCAGATGAACGCTTGTTTCAGCTTGGGTTCATGCCTGGCGCCAAACAATGGGCCCAGAGCAGTCGATGCTGCTCTTTCATTCAACCAACCCAAGGAGTATTCGACATGAAGACGCGCAACATGACCACCTCTTTCACCGCCCGCAGCCTGACCGTTGCGAGCCTGCTGACCGCCGGCCTGATGGCCGGCGCCAGCGCGCAAACACCGGCGACAGCCCCTTCCGCCGCGTCGACGCCCAGGGTCAGCACCGCGGTGAAGACTCCGAAGCTGACCATCCGCCAGATCTATGACCAGCTGGATGCCGCCGGCTATCGGGATCTGCGAGAAATCGAATGGTCGGATGGCCGCTATGAGGTCAAGGGCCGCAATGCACGGGGCGACCGCGTGAAGCTGGACGTCGATGGCACCACCGGCGCCATCCTGCGTGAACGCAGCAAGAACTGACCGCCAACGAACCAGCAACAGGGAGGACATCATGAATCGAGTCCGCTTGGTTTTCTTGGGGTCGATGCTGGTGCTGACGGTGGCCTGGGCGGCTGCCGCCCAGCCGTGGACCAGCCTGGCTGGCGCAACGGACGGCGCCTTCTGGTGGCAACTGCGCCAGCAGGCGCTGTACCTGAGCGGGGTGCTGAGCATCGGCATGATGTCGCTCGTCATGCTGCTGGCGCTGCGCCAGCCGTGGATGGAAAAGCCCCTGGGTGGTATGGACCAGGTGTACCGGCTGCACAAATGGGCCGGGATCGCCGCTGCCGTGACAGCCGTACTTCATTGGGGTGCGAAAGAATCCGGCGACTGGATCAAGGACATCTGGGGCCGTGAAGGACACCCGGCGCGTGAAGCCGTGCTGGGCTGGGCCACGGACCTGCGCGGCCCGGCCAAGGACCTGGGCGAGTGGGCGTTCTACGCCCTGCTGGTCATGGTCGTGGTCACACTGTGGCAGCGGCTGCTGCCCTACAAGCCCTGGCGCTACGTGCACCGCGTCATGCCCGTGCTCTATCTGCTGCTGGCCTTTCACACCGTGGCGCTGCTGCCGCTGGCGCTGTGGACCGCGCCAGTGGGCATGCTGATGGGCGTGCTGCTGGCCATCGGCTGCGCGGCGGCCGTGTGGTCGCTGGCGGGGCGCATTGGCCGGGGCCGCAGCTATGCCGCCCGGGTGCATGCCGTGCAGTTGCTCGGCACACAGGCGGGCCGCGATCCGCTGGAAGTGCTGTGCGCCATGCCGCAGCGCTGGCCGGGCCACACGCCGGGGCAGTTCGTGTTTGCCCGCTTTGATGGCCTAGAAGGCGCGCACCCCTTCACCATTGCCAGCGCGCCGCAGGGCTGTGGCCGCACCCCGCAGGGAGAGGAGCTGCTGCGGCTGGTGATCAAGCCGCTGGGTGACTACACCGGCGTGCTGCACCGCAGGCTGCAGCCCGGCCAGGCCGTGCGCATCGAAGGCCCGTATGGCTGCTTTGATGCGCAGGGGCGCGCAGGCAAGGCGCAGGTCTGGATTGCCGGGGGCGTGGGCATCACCCCATTCCTGGCCCTGCTGCAGGCCCGCCAGCCGGGCGCGGTGGGGGCCAGGGAGATGGAGCCCGTCCACATGCACTACTGCACCCGCGATGCGGCGCATGATGCGCTGCTGCCCACGGTGCGTGCGCTGTGCGCTGCGGCCCGGCCGGCCGTGCAGCTGCGGGTGCATGATGCAGCGCAGGGGGACTATCTGCAGCCCGGGCATCTGGAACAGTACGGCGCGCAGCTCGATATCTGGCTGTGCGGCCCCGAAGGGCTGGGCAAGACGATGCGCCATGCGACCCGCCAACACCGGGGATGGCGCATCCACCAGGAAGCGTTCCAGATGCGTTGATGCTGGAGGGCCTACTCGCAGGGGTTCAGGCCTCTCCGTTTCTCGCCTGCTGCAGGGCAGAAAGGAAAAAGGGCTACAGCTTTGATAGCTGTAGCCCTTCGAATAAATGGTCGGCGTGGCGGGATTCGAACTCGCGACCCCTTGCACCCCATGCAAGTGCGCTACCAGGCTGCGCTACACGCCGACAAGACCTAGATTATAGCGCGAAATTTGACGTTTTCAGAGACGGGAATCAAGAAGATCACGAATTTCCTGCAGCTCGCGTCGCAGGCTCTGCCACCGCTGCTGCTGCTCGCGCAGCTGGATCTGCGCAAGCTCATGGGCAGCCGCGCCTGCGTCGAACGCAGCCTCCTGCCACTCGCTGTCGCTACCGCCCTCGAATATCGAATCCGGAAATACCGAATCTCCCGTATCAACGGCCTCGAGACGGCGCCGCTCGCGCTCCGCCTGTGCAAATTCCTGCAGCTTGTTGCGGGCACCACTGATCGTGAAACCCTGGTCGTAAAGCAGTTCGCGGATGCGCCGGATCATCAGCACCTCGTGGTGCTGGTAGTAGCGGCGGTTGCCGCGGCGCTTCATGGGTCGGAGTTGGGTGAACTCCTGCTCCCAGTATCGAAGCACGTGCGGCTTGACACCGCACAGCTCCCCGACCTCACCAATGGTGAAGTAACGTTTGGCCGGGATGGGAGGGAGATTTTTCTCCATGAAAATCAAGGTGCTACGTGCAGAACCTTGAAATTTACTCTAACTTTCCGGTTTCGTGCAGGGGTTAACGGAAAACCCCTATGCACATTGTTGCAAACCATGAAATAGTCACGGTTCGCGCCCCTTCCCGTGCCGTCGAGCGGAGATCAGCGACCCGCGTCAGCCTCGCCGGCACCGGCCGCCTGCACCGCGTCCTTGAGCTTGGGGCTGGCATGGAAGGTCACCACCCGGCGCGCCTCAATGGCCACCGGCTCTCCCGTTCGCGGGTTGGGGGCCCCCCCCGGGCCCCGGGGGG
>JAEZLX010000143.1 GCA_023415035.1 Pseudomonadota bacterium
GGGTGCGCGCCCCTGGAGAGTTCCTCCGAGACGCCATATCCAGACCGCGCGTCAAGGCCAGTTCCTCTATGTGATGGCCGGATTCGGGCTTTCTACAACACGATTAGGTGACAGAGCCAAAAGAAAACCCGCCTGTGGCGGGTTTTCTTTGACTGGGCGTGCCGGATGGCTCAGGTCGGAACCTTCTTGAGCATTTCCAGGCCGACCTTGCCGGCCGCGATTTCGCGCAGGGCCGTCACGGCGGGCTTGTTCTTGCTCTCGATCTTGGGCGCGTGGCCCTGGCTGAGCATGCGGGCACGGTAGGTGGCGGCCAGTACGAGTTGGAAGCGGTTCGGAACCTTTTCCAGACAGTCTTCAACGGTGATGCGTGCCATAGTTACCTCGATCGGTGAGGGTGGTTCGGTGCGTTCAGTGGATGCCGAGTGCGGCAAACGTATCGCGACGGGCGTTGCGCTGGGCGGCGTACTTCAGCCGCTGCGCATGCACGATGGCCTTGAGATCGAACAAGGCGCGCTCGAATAACTCGTTGATTATAACGAAGTCGAATTCCCTGGCGTGACTCATCTCGTTGACGGCGTTCTTCAGCCGCAGCTCGATGGTGTCCGCGCTGTCCTCGTTGCGCCGCTCCAGGCGCGAGCGCAGCTCTTCCCAGCTCGGCGGCAGGATGAACACCAGCACCGCATTGGGGAAGATGCGCTTGACCTGGATGGCACCCTGGAAGTCGATCTCCAGCACCACGTCGGCGCCCTGCTGCATGCGCTGCTCGATGGCCTGTTTGGAGGTGCCGTAACGGTTGCCGTGCACGTTCGCCCATTCCAGAAACGCGTTCTGGGCGATCATGCTGTCGAATGTCTCGTTGCTCACGAAATAGTATTCGCGGCCATGCACTTCCTGACCGCGCGGACGGCGGGTGGTGTGCGAGACGGACGGCACCACCTGCTTGTCCACTTCCATGAGAGCCCTGACGAGGCTCGATTTGCCTGCCCCGCTCGGGGCCGCGACGACGAACAGGTTGCCGGGGTATTCCATCGGACAATTTTACCGGAACCGGCAAGAGCGGGCCGGCGGCAGTCTGTTCATTCCAGGTTCTGGACCTGTTCGCGCATCTGCTCGATCAGCACTTTCATGTCCACCGAGATGCGGGTGAGCTCCAGGCTGGACGATTTCGAGCCCAGGGTGTTGGCCTCGCGGTGCAGTTCCTGGATCAGGAAGTCCAGGCGCTTGCCGACTTCGCCACCCTTGCCGAGCAGGCGCTCGATCTCGTCGAGGTGGGCGCCGAGGCGGGTGAGCTCCTCGGCCACGTCGATGCGGATGGCGAAGGCGGTGGCTTCCGTCAGGGCGCGGTCCTGGGCGGCCTCGCTGGAGGTGTGGGTGCCGGCGGCGCCCAGTGCCTCGTCCCAGCGGTCGAGGAAGCGCTGGCGCTGCTGCTCGACCAGCGCCGGGATCAGGGGCTGGGCATCCTGGGCGAGCTGGCGCAGCTGGCGCAGGCGGTCGAGCAGCATGTCGGTCAGGCGGGCGCCTTCGCGGGCACGCGCCTCGAGCAGGGCCTGTACGGCGCGGGCGCCAAGTTCGACCAGGGTTTCCTGCCAGTTGCCCGGCTGGGCGGACTGGCGCGAGGTGAGTTGCACGATGTCGGCCACCGACAGGGGCGCGGCCTTGGGGAACCAGGCCTGGACACCATCCTGCAGGGCAGCCAGGCGTTGCAGGTCGTTGGGGCTGGGCGCGCGCAGGCTGCCGTCGTGGCGGCCTTCGATCCAGGCGCGCACCTCGACCTTGCCACGCTTGAGGCGGGCGGTCAGAAGTTCGCGCAGGGCGGGTTCGGCGCCCCGCAGGTCGTCGGAGAGCTTGAAGGCGAGGTCAAGGAAGCGGCTGTTGACCGACCGGATCTCGATTCCCAGGCCCGCGCGACCGGATTCGCCGGTCGTGTCGGAACTGTCACCACTTTGGGCCGTGGCATAGCCGGTCATGCTGTAAACTGGCATCGGACATAGAGGGCCGCTATGGGGCCTAACAGATTGAATGCCTCCGTATAAGGCATTCCGGACTTCTCAGCGCATTATGTCAAAGGTCAAACCCGCTCCTTTGCCTCCCGATACCGTCATTGGCGGCTACCGCATCGTCAGGAAACTGGCGGCCGGAGGTTTCGGGGTCGTGTATCTGGCCGTCGACACCGAGGGCCAGCAGGTTGCCATCAAGGAATACCTGCCTTCTTCGCTGGCCACGCGGGCGCCGGGCGAGCTGCTGCCGCAGGTGCCGCCGGAGAAGCTGTCGCTGTACCGCCTGGGCCTCAAGAGCTTCTTCGAAGAGGGGCGCGCGCTGGCGCAGATCTCGCACCAGTCGGTGGTCAGCGTGCTCAACTTCTTCCGCGAGAACGAGACCGTCTACATGGTCATGAACTACCTGGAGGGGGCGTCCCTGCAGGAGTTCATCATCACCGCGCGCGAGCTCAAGAAGCAGAAGGTGTTCCGCGAGTCGACGATCCGCTCGCTGTACGACGAGGTGCTGCGAGGGCTGCGCATCGTGCACCAGCACAAGATGCTGCACCTGGACATCAAGCCGGCCAACATCTTCATCACCGACGACAACCGGGCGGTACTGATCGACTTCGGTGCGGCGCGCGAGGTGCTGAGCAAGGAAGGCAACTTTATCCGCCCGATGTACACGCCGGGCTTTGCGGCGCCCGAGATGTACCGGCGCGACTCCAGCATGGGGCCGTGGACCGACATCTACGCCATCGGTGCCTGCATCTACGCCAGCATGCAGGGCTATCCGCCCAATGACGCGCCGCAGCGACTGGAAAAAGACCGTCTGTCGCTGGCGCTCTCCCGTCTGCGCGGCGTGTACTCCGACAACCTGATCGAGGTGGTCGAATGGTGCATGTCGCTCGATCCGCTCTCGCGCCCGCAGTCTGTTTTTGCGCTGCAAAAGGAACTCAGCCGTGAAACCGAACGCAGCTACACCAAGCTGACGGTGGCCGAGAAGATGCGCCTGCAGTTCGACAGTCTGGTGGCGGACAAGAGCAAGTCGGCGCGCAAATCCGACGCCGGGACCAAGTTCCGATGAAATTTTCCGTCTACCAGATCAGCCGCCAGGGGGGGCGTGAACGCAACGAGGACCGCATGGGCTATGCGTACACGCGCGAGTCCGGGCTGCTGGTGCTGGCCGACGGCATGGGGGGGCACCCCGACGGTGCGATGGCCGCGCAGCTGGCGCTGCAGACGGTGTCGGCCTATTTCCAGAAGGCGGCCTCGCCCGCCGTGCGTCAGGTGCCCGAATTTCTGGGCAGTGCGCTGATGGCGGCGCACCACCAGATCATCCGCTACGCGGCGGAAAAAGGCATGCTGGACACGCCGCGTACCACGCTGGTGGCGGCCGTGCTGGAGCGGGGCCACCTGCACTGGGTCCATTGCGGCGATTCGCGCCTGTACGTGGTGCGCAACGGCGAGCTGCTCACACGCACGCGCGATCACTCGTACATCGAACAGCAGGCGAACCTGGGCCGCGCCACCGACAACATCAACCGCAACATCCTCTACACCTGCCTGGGCTCGCCCGCCAAGCCGGTGTTCGACATCTCGGGGCCGTTGCAGCTGGTGCAGGGCGACCGGGTGATGCTGTGCTCCGACGGGCTCTGGGGCATGGTCAAGGATCACGAGATTGCCTACGAACTGTCGCGGCGCACGCTGGACCAGGCGGTGCCGGACATGGTGGAACTGGCACTCAAGCGCGGCGGCGCCCGTTGCGACAATGTGACGGTGCTGGCCATGGAGTGGGAGACGCCAGACGAGTTCCAAGTCTCGCGCGTGTCCACCGACGACATCGAGGAGGGCGTGTTCGCGTCCACCATCCAGTCCGGTGTACCCGATCCGACGATCGAGGACCTGGACGACGAGGCGATCGAGCGTTCGATCGCCGAGATCAACGAGGCGATCCGGCGCACGGCCGAACGCCACTCTTCTTCATCCTGAAGGATCCGACATGAGTCAACTGCAACGGCCCGAACAGCGGGCCTACGATGCTTTGCGCCCGGTGCGCATCACCCGCGGCTACACGATGCACGCCGAGGGCTCGGTGCTGATCGAGTTCGGCAACACGAAGGTGCTGTGCACGGCCTCGGTCGAGGAGAAGGTGCCGCCACACAAGAAGGGCAGCGGCGAGGGCTGGGTGACAGCCGAGTACGGCATGCTGCCACGCGCCACCCACACGCGCAGCAGCCGGGAGGCCGCCAAGGGCAAGCAGAGCGGGCGCACACAGGAAATCCAGCGCCTGATCGGCCGCTCGATGCGGGCGGTGTTCGACCTGCAGGCCCTGGGCGAGCGCACCATCTCGCTGGACTGCGACGTGCTGCAGGCCGATGGCGGCACGCGCACGGCCAGCATCACCGGGGCCTTCGTGGCTGCACACGATGCCGTCAGCAAGCTGCTGGCCGAGGGCAAGATCGCCACGTCGCCGATCAAGGACTTCGTGGCTGCCGTGTCGGTGGGGATCCTGGAAGGCGTGCCGCTGCTGGATCTGGAATACGTGGAAGATTCCACGTGCGATACCGACATGAACGTGGTGATGACCGGCGCCGGCCACTACGTGGAGGTACAGGGTACCGCAGAGGGCGTGGCCTTCACCCGTCAGGAGATGGACGCGCTGCTGAGGCTGGCCGAAAATGGCATCGCCGAACTGATCGCGCTGCAGAAGGCGGCGCTGGGGGTATGACCGTGAGACTGGTGCTGGCCTCGAACAACCGCGGCAAGCTGGCCGAGCTGCAGGACCTGTTCGCGCCGCTGGGCGTGGAGCTGGTGCGCCAGGCCGATCTGGGCATTCCCGAGACACCCGAACCCTACCGCACCTTCGTGGAGAACGCGCTGACCAAGGCGCGCCACGCCGCGCGCGAAAGCGGCCTGCCGGCGCTGGCCGACGACGCCGGCCTGTGCGTGGAGGCTTTCGGCGGTCAGCCGGGCGTGGACACGGCCTATTACTGCACGCGCTTCGGCTACGAGAAGAGCGACGCCAACAACGTGCGCGCCCTGCTTGAGCAGCTGGCGGGTGTGGAAGACCGGCGCGCGGCCATGGTGAGCACGCTGGTGGCGGTGCGCAGTGCCGATGATCCGGAGCCGCTGGTGGCCTCGGGCCGCGTGTCGGGGCTGATCATGCAGGAGCCGGTGGGTGACGGCGGCTTCGGCTTCGACCCCGTGATGTTCCTGCCCGAGTTCGGCAAGACGTTTGCCCAGCTGCCGACCGATGTGAAGAACGCCAACAGCCACCGGGGCAAGGCGGCGCGGCAGATGCTGGCGCTGATGCGCGAGCGGTGGTTCTCATGACCGGCGACGCGCTGCGGCACTGGACGCGACCCGGCACCCTGCAGCTGCAGGAGCTGCCGCCACTGTCGCTGTACATCCACCTGCCGTGGTGCCTGAAGAAGTGCCCCTACTGCGATTTCAACTCGCACGAATGGAGCGCGACCGCCGCGCCGGGTGTGGCGATGCCCGAGATGGACTATGTGGTGGCGGTGGTGGCCGACTTGGAGTCGGCGCTGCCGCTGATCTGGGGCCGTACGGTGCAGACGGTGTTCATCGGTGGCGGCACGCCCAGCCTGTTTTCGCCCGATGCCATCGACCGGCTGCTGTCGGACGTGCGCGCGCGCCTGCGCCTGGCGCCAGGCGCCGAGGTGACACTGGAGGCCAACCCCGGCACCTTCGAGAAAGACCGTTTCCGCGCGTTTCGCGAGGCGGGCGTGACGCGCCTGTCGATCGGCGTGCAGAGCTTCAATGACGGGCACCTGAAGGCGCTGGGCCGGGTGCATGACCGCGCGCAGGCCATGGCCGCGGTGGAGGAGGCGGCGCAGGCCTTCGAGACATTCAATCTCGACATCATGTACGCGCTGCCGGGGCAGACCCTGGCGCAGTGCGAGGAGGACATCCGCACGGCGCTGTCGTTCGCGCCGCCGCACATCTCGATCTATCACCTGACGATCGAGCCGAACACGGTGTTCGCCAAGTTCCCGCCGGCGGTGCCCGAGGACGACGACGCCTACGCCATGCTGGACCGCATCACCGAACTGACGGCGGGCGCGGGGCTGGCACGTTACGAGGTCTCGGCCTACGCGCGGGCCGGGCACCGCTGCCAGCACAACCTCAATTACTGGCAGTTTGGCGACTACCTGGGCATCGGGGCGGGGGCGCACAGCAAACTCAGCTTTGCCCACCGTGTGCTGCGGCAGGTGCGCGCGCGCGAGCCGCGCCTGTACATGGATCGCGCGCGAGCCGGTGATGCGGTGGTTCAGTCCGACGAGGTGGCGCGGCGCGACCTGCCGTTCGAATACATGCTCAACGCCCTGCGCCTGCGTGAAGGCTTTGCCGTGCGCGAGATGCTGGAGCGCACGGGGTTGCCCGCATCGGCATTCAGGGACGGCATCGATGCCGGGGTGTCCAAGGGCTGGCTGGTGGAAGAGGCCGGCCGGGTGCGGCCCACCGAGCGCGGCTTCGATTTCCTGAGCGACCTGCAGACGCTGTTCCTGCCTGATTGAGTGATGCCGCGGGCACCGCAGCGCGGGGGCTTGTGGCAGACTGTGGACATCGCTTTTTTCCGGAGTGGAGCCTGCCCATGAGCATGAAGTTGACCGCCATCCGTGTGGCCGCCGCGGCCCTGACCGTTCTTGCCGCCCAGGCACATGCGCAGGACAGCACCAGTACTTGCCAGGCGGCCGCTGCCGAGAAGAAACTGGCTGGTGCCGCCAAGACGTCGTTTCTGAACAAGTGCGAGCGTGACGCCGCCGCCGCGTGCGACCTGGCCGCCGCCGAGAAGAAGCTGGCGGGCGCCGCCAAGACCAGCTTCACCAAGAAGTGCGTGCGCGACGCCGTGGGCGAGGCGCCGGCCGCCGGCAAGTAAGCCGTCCTCGGGGGGCTCAGCGGCCCAGCATCTGGACCCAGTGGGTCTTGTAGGTGGTGCCGCTCTTCTTGACGCAGGCCGCGCCCATCGCGCGGTAGCTGGGGTCCATGATGTTGGCGCAGTGGGCGGCGCTGGCCAGCAGTTCCTTCATGACCTGGGGCACGCTGGCCTGGCCGCCGGCCAGGTTCTCGCCCACGGCGCCGGTGTAGCCCGCCGCGCTGGCGCGGTCGGCGGCACGGCTGCCGTCCGAGCCGGTGTGCGAGACGATGTTGTGGGCGGCCATGTCCGAGGCTTGCGCGCCCGCCGCGCTGGCCAACTGGGTGTTCCAGCCCAGTGGCGTGGTCGCGCCGAACGCCTGGCCGCCGCAGTTGCGGGCGCTGGCCCGGGCCTCGTTGATGGCGGCGTGCTGCAGGTGGAGTACGGGGTGGCGACGGTGCTGTACGCGACGGCGCTGGGCACGCACGACGGTCAGGCATCCCACACGCACGGGGGCGACGAGGACACGGACGGGGGAGAGGTGTTCATTGGCGCGGGCAGCGCTCAGATGGTGAGCCTCTCGGGCAACACGATTGCCAACAGCACGGGGCAGCAGACGCAGCGCACGCTCGTGGCGGAAGAGATCCGCAGCGTGCCCGGCGTGGGCATGGGGGCGAACCCGAACGGGCCGACGCCGCCCAGGGGCAAGGAGCCGATTGCGTATTCCACGCGATGGCGGACACGATTCCACGCTGATGGCGGACAGCATTCCAAACTGATGGCGGACACCTGCGGGGTGTTCTGAGTGACCCGAACGCGGCATACGCTGCCCGGTTTTATGACCGGAACCAGCGATGCCCACACCCAGGGTCACCATGAGCAAATTACGACACACACTGCAACTGCTGCACGCCGGGGCCTTGAGCACCCGCCAAATCGGTGCCGCCATCGGCATCTCCAAATCCACCGTCAGCGAGATAGCCAGCTACGCGCGCGTGGCCGGCGTGGACTGGGCGCTGGCCCAGACCTTGAGCGACGAAGAACTGCAGGCACGGCTGTACAAGCCAGCGGTAGCCCGCCAGTCCCGCCACCTCGAGCCCGACTATGCCCAGCTGCATCGGGAACTGCGTCGCCCTGGCGTGACCCTGCAGCTGCTCTGGGAGGAATACCAGCACCAACATGCTGGTCAGGCGTACAAGTACAGCGCCTTCTGCGAGAAGTACAAGGCCTGGGCCCGGCGCCTGCAGCGCTCCATGCGCCAGAACCACGAGGCCGGCGACAAGCTGTTTGTGGACTACGCCGGCCAGACGGTGCCCGTCGTGGATGCAGGCACTGGCGAGATTCGCCAGGCCCAGGTCTTCGTGGCCGTGCTGGGGGCATCGAACTACACCTACGCCTGCGCCACCCCCAGCCAGAAGGCCGCCGACTGGGCGGCCAGCATCATCGCCACGCTGGAGTTCATCGGCGGCGTCCCCCGCCTGCTGGTGCCCGACCAGCCGCGCGCCCTCATGGCCCGTCCCGACCGCTACGAGCCCACCGCGCACCGCCTGCTCGAAGAACTCTCGGCCCACTACAGCCTGGCCGTGATGCCCGCGCGCCCGGCCAAGCCACGCGACAAGCCCAAGGTGGAGGTCGCTGTGCAGGTGGTCGAGCGCTGGATTCTGGCCAGGCTGCGCCACCAGACCTTCTTTAGCCTGGCCGAGCTCAACCGGGCGATTGCCGCCTTGCTGGTGGACTTGAACCAGCGCGCGTTCAAGAAGCTGCCGGGTAACCGTGCCAGCGCCTTTGCCGAGCTCGACAGGCCGGCCCTGCGCCCCCTGCCGGCGGTGCGCATGCCCATCGCCCGCTTCAAGCCCGCCCGCGTCAACATCGACTACCACGTCGAGCTCGATGGCCACTACTACTCGGTGCCCCACGCTCTGGTGGGCGAGAAGGTCGAGTTGCGCATCACGGCCACCACGCTCGAGGTTCTGCACGGCAACAGGCGGGTGGCCGCCCACATCCTCAATCCTCGCCGGGGCGCGCACACCACCGTGCCCGAGCACATGCCGGCCTCACATCGCGAGCATCTTCAGTGGACCCCTGCCAAGCTCATCGCCTGGGGTGAGCGCGTGGGCGCGGCCACCGCCGCCGTGGTGCGCTGGCAGATGGAGCACCGCCAGCATCCCGAGCAGGGTTACCGCTCCTGTCTGGGCCTCATGCGCCTGGGCCGTGAGTACGGGGCTGACCGGCTGGAGGCCGCCTGTGCGCGGGCGCAGTCGATTCGCTCACCGTCCTACAAGAGCATCGCCTCCATCCTGGGCTGCGGCCTGGACCAGCGGCCGCTGGATGCGCCGATGGCCGCACAGGCGAGTCTGCCGCTGCACGAGAACGTGCGCGGGCCGGGCTACTACCACTGACACCGCGATACAGACAAACAAAGCACCAACGACCATGCTCAACGAACAGACCTTGAACCAACTGCGTGCCCTGCGCCTGAACGGCATGGTGGCCGCCCTCAGCGACGCGGCCACCCACATCACGGCCAGCGAGCTGCCCTTTGAACAACGTCTGGCGCTGCTGGTGCAGCGCGAGGTGGACTGGCGTGACAGCAAACGCCTGGAGCGCCTGCTCAAGGCCGCCCGCCTGAAGGTCTCCAGTGCCTGCCTGGAGGACATCGACTGGCGCGCCAGCCGGGGCCTGAGCCGTGAGGTCATCAGCAGCCTGGCCGGCGGGGACTGGCTGCGCCATGGCCACAACGTGCTGGTCACCGGCGCCACTGGTTGTGGCAAGACATGGCTTGCCTGCGCACTGGGGCAGCAGGCCGCACGCCTGGGCTTCTCGGTGCTCTACACCCGCGCGCCACGGCTGCTGCAGGAGCTGCACGTGGCCCACGGCGATGGCAAAGTCACGTTTCTACTCGGGATCGACAAGGCATCTCCCAAATGAGGGGTGTACAAAAACACATTGTCATGGATGATCTGACAGTCTATGGCGGGAGGCCTGCAAGATGAGGGGTTTGAATTTTTCGAGGGCGCGTGCATTGGCGGTGCAATGGGTTGCGGCATGGTGTGCTATAGCCCGGTCATCTATCAATTGTGCGGAAACTGGAGTGCTGCGAGGCCTTTTGCTGGCACTTGGGGCATGTCTACTGACTGGATGTGCCAGCGTCACACCTACTACGCCGGTTCCGGGGGCTTCAACTTATTGTCTAGAAACTATCTCAACGCGTGAGTTTCGATCGGAACTGAAAACATCCAATTGGGAATATGGGCCATTTAAGCGTCATGTCATCGGAGGTCAGTCTGCTATTTGTGATCTTAATCGTTTCTATATTCTGAGTGTGAAGTTTGAAACCAAAGATGGGCGTCGAGAGGATTTGAAATTCGATCTGGTGGAGATCATGCAAAGATTTCAGGATGAATCGAATGATATAAAAAGGCCTTTCCGGCATTCAAGCCAGCCTAAGCTGGAAATTCGCTATTATCATGATCAAATCAATATTGTTTATCGTGTTTCTGAATATCAAGAAGGGGGTGTGATCGATGGATGGAGGCCGATAAAGCCGCTTGTCATCCAGGAATACCCTGTTCTGATGCATAAGCTTGTAAGCTCAACTCGCCGGCCATAAAAAAATATACTCGGGGAAGCATCATGGCAACTTATCCGCCTACCAATTCAGAAACGTACATCAGCCGCGCAGACGATGGAACACCACGGCGTCCTTTGACTGATGCTGAGGTGGCTCGGTTACAAAGAGCCAGCCAAGCGGTTAATCAGGCGGATTTCCCGGTGGTCTTCAATCCGCAGGAAAATTCAGATCAAAAACTGTTTCACGTCTCGTTTGACGGGACGTGGAATGATCGAGAAAAGCAGACGATAGATACCAATCCAGCGGAAATCCAGCGATTGGTGGAGGCGGCGCTGGGAGATAATGGGAAGCCAGTATACAAACCCGGCGTAGGTGCTCAAGGTGGTCCTAGTGGTGTCTTTGACGGCGGCCCGAATGCGGGTCATGCTGCCAAAGCAATTGTCAATGAGGCTTATAACGAATTTCGTGATCAAGTTATTGCTTGGAAACAAGAAAATCCCAATGCGGAGGTCGTTGTTTCTATTGCTGGTTTTAGTCGGGGTAGTGCTCAGTCATTGGATTTTGCTAACACGCTGCATGAGCGAGGTGTCCCTGATCCTGTCAATCCTGGTCAATATTTGATTGCTCCTGGAGCAATTACCCTGGGCCCCATATTGTTGTATGACCCGGTGGATATGAGTTATGGAATTCTGGATACCAGCGTAGCGCCAAGTGCTACCAGTGTATTGGTGCTGGGTGCGGCCGATGAACATCGTCATATGTTCCCGGCATTGAGTGTGGTGGACCCTAGCCAACCAAATGATCCTCGCATCACGCGCATTGAATTGCCTGGCGCTCATACCGACATTGGTGGTGGCTATGACAACGGTGTAGGTGCGATCACGCTACAGATCGGGCGCGACTATCTGGCCAGAGCGGGTGTGCCGATTGCCGAAGTGCCGCCTGAGCTGGGGCCCGATATGGAGGCGCTGCATGTGCATGACTCCAGCACGGACAGCCACAACAATGTCATTTGGGATACACGCCCAGATCGTGGCGTTCAAACCAGCGCCAATCCGCCGGCTGACCCTGAGCGTTTGGCTGAGTTGTACCCGTCGCACTCCAAGAGTATCGATCCGCAGTCTTTGGAGGTGCGGGCGACAGGTAACGGGGCGGCGGAAGAGTTACCGTATTCGTCGCCCAACCCACCACCAGCCGCAACCGGCGAACCGGATTCTGTGGCTGCTGGCTCTCTACAACCGGATAGTCCACCGGGCCAGGAAGCCGGCCAAAGCCTTGGCGAATGGTCGGGCACGGTGCCGCCCGAGCAAGCCTCGGCGCTGCTGCAGATGCTGGGCAACCTGGGGCTGGGCAGCGAGGCGCTGGGCCAGGTGCGCATCCTGAACAACCCGGACGGCAGCCAGAGCATCGCGTTGGATGTGGGCGGGGGCGATCTGATGGCGCTGGGGCAGATGGAGCCAGCGGCCAACGGCAGCGGCTGGACGAGCGTGCACCTGCCCGGAGGCGACCCGGACAAGCCCGTTCACCTGGGCCCGCAGGGCCAGGTGTTCAGCCACGATGCCTACGTGGAAGGCCAGGTCCAGACGGCGGCGCAGGGGCTGAACCTGTTCAGCGGCTTGGTCAGCGGCTTGCAGAACTGGGATCAATTGAGCGATCTGCAGCGGCTGAACACGGTGGTGTCACTGTACAGCCAGGTGGACAACTTCGGATCGGCACTGGGCCAGGGCAACCACCTGCCGGGTGACCTGGGCGTAGGCGGCAGCATGCTGGCGTTCATCAATGCCATGGACGGTGGCAGCGACTTCGCGCAGGTGATGACGGGGCTGAGCCTGGCGCAGCAAGGCTTGACCGCCTGGAGCAACATACTGGTCAACCAGGCTTTCGACATGGCCGGGCAGATGGCGGGCGCGGCGGTGGTGGATATGGCCATGACGCAGGCGTATGACGCGGCGATCAGCAGCGCCGTGCAGACCGGGGCGCTGGCACAGGGCCTCGGGCAAGCGATCCCGTATCTGAACCTGGTCTACTCGCTGTCGAACATAGAAGAGAACCCGCTGGGGGCGGTGACGGCGGCGCTGTCGATGATGGGGCCATGGGGGCAGGCGGCGGCGGCGGTGCTTACCGTGGTGTCGATGTTCATGAGCAAGGACATCCCGCCGAGCATCGGGGAGGCCGAGGTGCACATCGATGCGAGCACGGGCGCGGTGGTGGTGGAGACGACGCGGGACGAGCGCGATGGCGGAGGCACGGCGGCGCAGTGGGCGCATGCGCTGGGGCAGCTGGCGGTGGCCGCGGGCATGAGCGCGCCGCAGGCGGGAGCGCCGGCGCAGCACCTGCCCAGCGTGGGGTATTACCACGACCCGGACGGGCCGAACCTCTCGGGCAGCAACGGTCACCTGGTGCTGCGGTGGACGGATGAGGACGGGCAGAGTCGCCAGCGGGTGTACGACAGCAGCGGGATGCGCTGGGACGGCAACAGCGTGGAGGGGCAAAGCGACATCATGCGCGACTACCTGCTGCTGGTCAGCCGCCAGGGGCCGTTGCCGCTGGAGTACCGAGCGGTGGAAGGGGGCGTGCTGCAGGTGGAGTACGGGGTGGCGACGGTGCTGTACGCGACGGCGCTGGGCACGCACGACGG
>JAEZLX010000154.1 GCA_023415035.1 Pseudomonadota bacterium
GCCCTGTCCGGTTCACGGCAAATAAAAAGCCACCGCGGATGCGGTGGCTTTTTTACTGGTGGCCCCCCGAAGGGGATGCCCGGCTCAGTACATGCTGCGGGCGATGGCGCGGCGAGCCAGGCGCTCGGCGGCTTCGGCCGTCAGCAGACGGGCCGGCATGGCGGGCGGGCTGACCGGTGCGTCGATGCCCAGGGGTGCCAGGGCGGCCTCAAAGCTGTCGACCTCGGCGCGCTGGCGGGCCACCACCAGGTCGCTCATCAGGCGCGGGTCCTGCTTGGCCATCGCCCACAGGCGGGCGTCGGCACGCTTGTCGGCCTGTGCCTTGGCCCACTGGTCCAGCTGGCTCATCAGCGAGCCGGCGGCGCGGCGGGCCGCGTCGGCAAACAGGGCCATGCCGGCAAAGACGACGGCCCACAGGATCACCCAGGCCAGGAACAGGTGGCCATCGGCCCAGGTGCTGATCAGCTGGTCGGCCACGACGACCAGCGAGGACACGACAGCGGCCAGCAGCAGGGCTGCCAGACCGCGGGCGCTGCCGCGACGCTGAGGCGCACGATACGCGCCACGATCGGCCGAACCACGGCCCTGGCCCAGAGGATGGGTGATGGAAGAATAAACAGTGCTCATGACAGACTCCCCAACACAGAGAGAAAAAATGGTGAGGCGCGGTGCGCCGATACCGGTATGTTAGGGTTTTCACTTATGTCATGCCACTTTATTTTTATGATGAGTATCATTCATAAATCATATGAATGATCACAGTTTCCTGACCCTCGACCTGAACCTGCTCAGGGTCTTCGACGAGGTCATGGCCGAGCGCAACCTGACCCGCGCCGCCAGCAACCTGGCAATGACGCAGCCGGCCGTCAGCAATGCCCTGCGACGCCTGCGCGAGACACTGGGCGACGAGCTGGTGCGGCGCAGCGGCTACGGTGTGGAGCCGACACCGCTGGCCGAAAACCTCTGGCCCCGGATCCGCGATGCGCTGGAACAGCTGCGTGAAACCCTCACGCCCGGCGACTTCGACCCGCAACGCGCCCGCACTTCCTTCGTGGTGGCCATGGCCGACGCCACCGCCGCCAAGATCGTGCCGGGCCTGGTGCACATCCTGGAACACGAGGCCCCGGGGGTCAACCTGCGCATCCTGCCGCTGACCACGCGCGACCCGCGCGACATGCTGGAATCGGGCACGGTCGATCTGGCGATCGGGCACTTTCCGGGCGTGGTGGCCGAGCTGACGGCCGGGCACCTGCAGGAAACCGTGCCGCGCTTTCATCACCAGCGCCTGTATGACGGCGAGTACGTGGTGGCCATGCGCAAGGGGCACCCGCTGGCCGGCAGCCGGCTCGACCTGGACACCTACTGCGCGGCTCGCCACTTGCTGGTGAGCTTCTCGGGACGGCCCTATGGCTACGTGGACGAGGCACTGGCAGCACTGTCGCGCCAGCGCAGGGTGGTGCTCACCGTCAACCAGTTCTTCACCGCCGGCCGCGTCGTGGCGACAACCGACCTGCTGACGGTGCTGCCGCGCCACTTCCTGGGCGCCACTGGCATGACGCACGAGCTCTCCTGGCAGGACCTGCCCCTGTCGGTGCCCGCCGTGCACGTGGACGCCCTCTGGCACCGCCAGTCGGTGCACCAGAGCGCCCATCGGTGGCTGCGCCAGGCGGTCGAACGCGCGTCGCGCCATGGTTTCGGCGCCGATATGATGCAGGATCCTTCTGTCTGACCCCACACACCGACACCGCCCCGCGATGGCCCGGATCATGAAACTGCTGCTGGCCGTGGACGGCAGCCGTCACACGCGACGCATGCTGACCTACGTCGTTTCCAACGAGCTGCTGTTCCGCCCCGACTACGGCTACGTGCTGTTCCACGCCCATGACGACGACCCCGACAGGAGCGCCGGGGCGGCACAGATCCTGGAAGAGTCTCGGGAATTCATGCGCCACCACGGCTTCGAACCCCGCTGCATGCAGATGCCCGGCGATCCGGCCACGCTGCTGGTGCGCGTGGCGGCCGAGCTGCAGTGCAACCTGCTGATCATGGGCAGCCGCGGGCAGTCGCCGCTGGAGTCCATGGTGCTCGGCTCGGTCACTGCCAGCGTGCTCGAACGCTCGCACGTCCCGGTGCTCGTGGTGCGCTGACCTGTCCGACATGCGCATCCAGCTGCTCAGCGACCTGCACCTCGAGGCCAACCCCGGATTCGAGCCCGAACCCGCGCCGGACGCCGACCTGCTGGTGCTTGCCGGCGACATCGGCTCCTACCAGCGCCGGCGTGACGGCAGCGTCATGCACGAACCCGACTGGGGCCTGCGACGCTTTTGCGCCGGGCGCTGGCCGGTGCCGGTGCTGTACGTCCCGGGCAACCACGAGTACGACGCGATCGACCTCGATGCCGCCCACGCGGCGCTGCGCGAGACCTGCCGGCGCCTGGGCATCCTCTGGCTTGAGCGCGAGAGCCGGATCCTCGACGGCGTCCGTTTCGTCGGCACCACACTCTGGAGCGATTACGAGGCCCTCGTCAATACCGGCCGACGCAAGGCCGGCGAGACCGATCCGAACCACCGCATGCGCCAGCGCGACAAGGCCTTCCGCGCAGCCAACTTCTATCTCGAGAAGATGAACGGCCGCCGGCGCGGCCGCCTGTTCGATGCGCAGGCCATGCGCGAGCTCGGCCTGGAATGCCAGTCCTGGCTGCGAGCCGCACTGGCGGAGCCCTTCGACGGACCAACGGTCGTCATTACCCACTTCGCGCCCACCCTCCACAGCGCCGACCCGCGCTACGGCCTCACACCCGGCACCGCCGGCTTCTGCAACGCGCTGGATACGCTGTTGCCCATGGCCGACCTGTGGCTGCACGGCCACCTGCACTGTCCCACCGACGTTCGCGTGGGCCGCTGCCGGATCGTCGCCAACCCGCTGGGCTACGGCGACAAGGGCGAGCAGGCCAGTTTCAGTCCCAGACTGACGATCCCTGTGGAAAGGCACGATGGCAGCCTCACCACAAGCGCTTACACTGCGGGACTGGACCAATCCTGCGGAGATACCCCATGAAAATTCTGCTCGCCGTGGACGGCAGTGCATACACCAAGAAGATGCTGGCCTACCTGACCACCCACCTGGAGGTCTTCAATGCCCAGAGCGAGTTCACCGTCTTCACTGTGCAGCTGCCCCTGCCGCCGCGGGCCCGTGCTGCCGTCGGCGCCGAGGTGGCCAACAGCTACTACGCCGAGGAAGCCGCCAAGGTGACCGAGCCCGTGCTCAAGTTCCTAAACCGCCACGGCATCGAGGCCAAGGTGGTGACCAAGACCGGCTCCCCGGGCGAACTCATCGCCAAGACCGCCGACAGCGGCAAGTACGACCTCGTGATCATGGGCTCGCACGGCCACAGCGCGCTGGGCAACCTCGTGATGGGCTCGGTCGCCACCAAGGTGCTGGCCAACTGCAAGACGCCCGTGCTGCTGGTGCGCTGAGCGTTCGGCAACCCGATGCGCGCTCCCCCGGGTCGGACTGCGGCCCCGGGGAGTCTTTTCTTTCGGCCCGTGCCGCGCGCCGCCACGGGGCACGGTGCGGTTCAGGGCTGAGCGCACATCTCCGCCTGCCGGAGCACGTGCGACGCCGCCTCGCGCAGCGCCTCGGTCAGCGACTGCAACACCTCGGACTGCAGGTTCCAGCAGTGCCAGTGCAACGTCACGCCCAGCCGGTGACGCGGCACGAGCCGCACCAGCTCGCCCCGGGTGATCGCCTCGCGCACGCCCAGCTCGGGCACCACCGTCACGCCCCAGCCATCACGCGCGGCGCGGATCTGGCCCTCGCTGGAGGGTACGAACAGCTGCTTGAGCATCACGCGCGGCAGGCCGAAGGCGCGCGCCACGAACTCGTGCTGCAGGTGGTCCTTGCGGTTAAAGGCGAGGAAGGGCAGGCGGTGGAAGTTGTGCGCCGTCAGCCCCTGCGGGCAGTGGGCTTCGACGAAGGCGGGTGACGCCACGGCCACGTAGTCCATCACCCCCAGCGTCTCCATCCGGCAGCCGCGCAGGGCCTGGCCCAGCGAGGTCACGCAGCCGAGCACATGGCCTTCGCGCAGCCATTCGTGCGTGAAATCCTGGTCGTCGGTGATGATCTCGATCGGCAGGCCGGTGCGCGCCAGCGGACTGAGCGCGGGCAGCGCCCAGGTGGCAATGCTGTCGGCATTGATGGCCACCGAGATGCGTTCCTCGTCGCGCCCGCTGCCGACGGAGCTGGGCGCCAGCTCGCGCAGGTCGCGTTCGAGGTCGGTGCGCAGCAGCCGCATCATCTTGGCGTGCTTGAGCATGAGCTGCCCCGCCGGTGTGGGCTTGAGCGGGCGGCTGCGAACGATCAGCACCGTGCCCACCTGCGCCTCCAGGGCGCGCAGGCGCTGCGACACGGCCGACTGGGTGATGGACAGGCGCTGCGCGGCCCGCTCGAACCCCCCCTCCTCCACGATGGCGGCCAGGCACTCCAGGGCGTCAGGATCGAATATGCTCATGGCGCCAATCCATTAGTAAAACTGATGAAACTCATTTTAAGTTAATCCCACTTCAATCGCACCGGCTTTTTTTCGATACTCGCGGCAAGAGCAATTTCCGATCTGGAGCGACATATGCGGGTGGTGGTGCTGGGTGCAGGGGTCATTGGCGTCAACACGGCGTGGCAGCTGTTGCAGCGCGGTCACGAGGTGACACTGGTCGACCGCCAGGACGATGCAGCGCTGGAAACCAGCTTCGGCAACGCGGCGCAGATCTCCGTGAGCTATTGCGAACCCTGGGCCAACCGCGAGGCACCGCTGAAAGCGCTCAAGTGGCTGTTCAACCCGGAAGGCCCGCTGAAATTCCGCCCGCAGCTCGATCCCGATCAATGGCGCTGGGGCTTGCAATTCCTGGGCCAATGCAACGACGCGGCGTTCGAGCGCAACGTGGCCCAGCTGGTGGCACTGGGCAGTTACAGCCACGCCACGCTCAAGGAAATCGTGGCCGAGACCGGCATGTCGTTCAACCGCCTGACCAAAGGCATCGCGCACTACTACACCGACACACGGGCTTTCGAGGAAGCCGGAGAGGCAGCGGAGCTGATGCGCCGCCACGGCGTCAACCGCCGCGTGGTCGACCGCGACGAACTGCTGCGCATCGAGCCGGCCCTGCGTGCCTTCGGCGAGCACATCGTCGGCGGCACCTACACCGAAAGCGACGAATCCGGCGACTGCCGCGTCTTCACCCAGCAGCTGGCGGCCCTTTGCGAAAAGCGCGGCATGCGCTCGCTCATGGGCCACGACATCGAGCGCCTTCACGCTGAAGGCGGCGAGCTGACCGGCGTGCGCGTGCGCAGCCGCCACACCGGCCAGGCCGAGGAACTGAAGGCCGACGCGTATGTCGTGGCCTGCGGCTCGTACACCACCGCGCTGATGCGTCAGGTGGGCGTGCGCGTGCCGATCTACCCGGGCAAGGGCTACAGCGCCACGCTGCGCCTGCTGCGACCCGAGGCCGCGCCCTTCGTCAGCCTGCTCGACGACGGCCTGAAGGTGGCGATCTCGCGTCTGGGCAGCCACCTGCGCATCGCGGGCACCATCGAGCTTGGCGGCTTCGATCTGTCGCTGGACACGCCGCTGGCACGCACCCGCGCCCGCATGCTCACGCGGCGCATCGAACAGGTGTTCCCCGGCGTTGCCGACACACGCACGCCGGAAGAAGGCGGCGATCCGCAGTTCTGGTGCGGCCTGCGCCCGGCGACGCCGAGCAACATCCCGCTGATCGGCCGCACCCGCGTGCGCCGGTTGTGGGTCAACGCAGGCCATGGCACGCTGGGCTGGACGCACGGCGCCGGATCGGGCAAGGCCATGGCCGAACTCATCAGCGGCCAGACGCCGGCGATGCAGTTCGGCTTTTACGGCTACGAAAACGGCCGCCCGGACACGGCCCGGCGACCGATCAGCCTCGGATCGGCCTCCGGCGCCTGAGGAGAGACATCAGCCGGTCCTGTAGGGCACCCGCGGCGCGGGCTCGGGTCGGGTCCTGGCCGGCAGGATGCGTTCGTCCATCCAGCGCAGCAGGTCCAGCCACATCTGTCGCATTTCCGCATCCAGCGGCGTGCGGATGGCGCTGGCCAGCTCGATGGTCACCACCGGCATGCCCTTGTGCACGCCACCGTAGTTGCCCAGGCTGCCCGGGAAGATGCCGACCTGGTCCAGGTACAGACGGCCCAGCCGCTGCGGCGGCACCGTCGGCCCGTCGAAATCGAGCACACCGTAGGGGGCATGGACGCTGACGATCAGGTCCGGCCGGAAGCGCTCCATCTCGTCATGGAAGAACCGCGTCTCGGGCTCGGAAAGCGGATATGGTCCAGGCCAGCGGCGCGGGTCCTTGCGGGTGCGTTTTTCCCAGTAGATCTTTGCCTGCCGTTCCCAGTCCGGCGTCGGGAAATTGCGATTGAGGTCGACACCGTTGGCGTTCATGCGCCGGGCAGGCCGCCGCATCAGCCCATCAGGGTTGAGCGCGGGAATGAAGCGCCAGTGCGTGCCGGCAGGGATCTCGTGCGCCAGCCTGACCCAGTGCAGGACCAGCGAGGCCGACGACAGCTCGTCGCCGTGCATGCCGCCCACCACCAGCACCTTCAGCCGCGGTTCGGGAGCCACGACGTCGGTGGCATGGATGGTGCGGCCCTCCACGCTGCGACCGAACGTGGGCTGCAGGCGCGCCGCCGCGCACAGCGGGGCCTTGACGTTGGGGAGTCGCGCCACGAACTCGGTGCACGGGTCGACATAGGCGCGCGTCCAGGGCGGGCCCCCATCGGCCGCGACCGCGGTGCCGGCCGTCCACATGCCCAGGATGCACAACCCCAGGCGCCAGTCACGGAATCTCATCGGACGATTCTACGAACCGGCCGCCAACCTCAATGCAGCCGGCGACGCGCGGGCCGCACGGGACCGCGCAGGAAATCGAGCAGCAGGCGGTCGAACCCGTCGGGGTTCTCCAGCTGCATGAGGTGGCCGATGCCCGGCATCTCGACGTATTGCGACCCCGGGATCTGGCCGGCCATGGCCTGCATGTTGGCCGGCGTGGCCACGCGGTCGTATTCGCCTGCGACCAGCAGCGTGGGCACGCGGATCTGCGACAGCGCGGCCCGGCGGTCAAACGTGACCAGGCATTCGAGCGCGCGCCGGTAGGTGGCTTCGGGCACGCCGGCCATGCAATGCTCGGCCAGCCGCAGACCTTCGGGTAGCGCCCCCGGACCGATCATGCGCGGAATCAGCTGTTCGGCCATCGCGGCCATGCCCTGGCCGGCGTCGAGCGGGGCCAGGCGCTCGCCAATGAAGCGGCGCTGCCATGCCTGAGCCGGGCCCTTGCCGTCCAGCCGCTGGCCGAACGAGGCCGATGTGCCGCACAGCACGAGCTGGCGCACCTTGTCGGGCCGTCGCGCGACCACCTCCTGCGCCACCATTCCGCCCATGCTGTGGCCAACCAGCACGACCGTGTTCTCCCGTTCGCTGGACAGGGCGTCGATCAGGCGCACGCAGCTGTCGGCCAGCCCCTTGAAGGTATAGGGCTCGATGGGCGCACTGCGGCCGTAGCCGGGCATGTCCCAGGCCACCGCGCGATAGCCGACCTCGGCCAGGGTTTCGAGCTGCGGCGCGAACGCCAGATGGCCGCCACCGATGCCGTGGAGCATGAGAACGGTGGGCCCGGAGCCCAGGGTGCTGAAGGAGGGAATGAGGGACATGGTGATGAGGCGGCGCCAAGTCATCCATCAGGCCAGGATGGCTTTGCTTTTCACAGACAATGGCGGTCTTTCGATGATGATCGATGGGATTGTCGTCCATTGCCCCGTTCCACCCGAATGTCCCCTGCTCGCTCCGCCGGCCAGACGGCCCGCCCGCCCGATTTCTCGCCCCAGGAGTTCCGCGCCTCGCTGGGCATGTTCGCCACGGGCGTGACCGTTGTCACCGCGCGCACCGAGGCCGGAGTGCTGGTGGGCCTGACGGCCAATTCCTTCAATTCGGTCTCGCTCAACCCGCCCCTGGTGCTGTGGAGCCTCTCGCGTACCGCGGGGTCAATGGCGGCGTTCTCCAACGGTCGTCACTACGCGATCAATGTGCTGGCCGCAGACCAGCAGGCGCTGGCCGAACGCTTTGCCGCGCGCGGCATCGACCGCTGGGCAGGCGTCCGCTTCACCGAAGGTGCCGGGGGCGCTCCGCTGCTCGAAGGCGCGGCAGCCGTCTTCGAGTGCTTCAACCGCAGCCAGTACGTCGAGGGCGATCACATCATCTTTGTGGGCGAGGTCGAACGCTGCCGCCACTGCGCCAATGCCTCGCCGCTGCTGTACCACGGCGGGCGCTTTTACACCGAGCACCCGCTGTAGCGCCCGGCCTTCAGTCCAGGCCGGTCTGGCGCCTGACAGCGTCCTCGTGCAGGGATTCGCTGAGCTGATCGACGACGATGCTCCAGGCGGCGTCGGCCCTGAGCTGCTCGCACAGCAGCTGGCGCTGGGCTTCGTTCCAGAACGGGGCCTCGGCGATGTCCACGTCGGCAGGCAACTGGTGCGCGCGGATGAACTCAGCGATAGCCTGCTCGCTGGCGTCGAGCCCGAGCTGGAGGAACAGGTTGGTCATCCGGGGCGTGGCGTTGTCCATGCGGCTCTCCTGCAGGTGCGTTGTTTGGCTCTGACGCCGATTGTGCGCCAGCCCGGTGGCGACAGCAGGAAATCGCCGCTGGCGCTACCATCAGCGGCCACCAGGCCACTGCCACCGGGCCTGCGCCGCTCCTGATTTCGACACGCGACATCCCATGACCGACCGAAAGCTACATCTCGACACCCTGGCCGTCTCCCTGCTGGTGGCCTGCTGCGCCTTCTGGGGCTTCCAGCAGATCCTGATCAAGTTCGCGGGACGGGAGATGGCGCCGCTGTGGCAGGCCAGCATCCGCATGGTGGGGGCGACCTTCCTGCTTTGGCTGTGGTGCCGCTGGCGCGGCGTGGCGCTGTTTGCGCGCGACGGCACGCTCGGTGGCGGTCTGCTGGCCGGCCTGCTGGCCGGCCTGCTGTTCGCCGGCGAGTTCGTCTTCATCTACCTGGGGCTGCAGCACACCAGCGCCTCGCGCCTGACGGTGTTCCTGTACACCAGCCCCTTCGTGGTGGCGCTGCTGGTGCCGCGCGTGATCCCGAGCGAGACCCTGCGGCGCATCCAGTGGGTCGGTCTGGTGCTGGCCTTCGCTGCCGTGGCCATCGCCTTCAGCGAGGGATTCCTTCACCACTCGCCGGTGGCAGGCCAGTGGAAGGGTGATGCGATGGGACTGGCCGCCGGAGTGCTGTGGGGCCTGACCACGCTGACCATCCGCGCCAGCAGGCTGGCCACCGCCAGCGCCGAGAAAACCCTGTTCTACCAGCTGGCCGTGACGGCGCTGGTGTGCCCGCTGCTGTCGCTGGCGCTGGGCGAAACCTGGGGCTGGGATTATTCCGCTCTGGCCTGGGGCTCGGTCTTCCTGCAGACGGTGGTGGGCGCCTTCGCCAGCTACCTGACCTGGATGTGGATGCTGCGCCACTACCCGGCCACCCAGATATCCACTTTCACCTTTCTCACGCCGGTGTTCGCGCTGGTGTTCGGTGTGCTGCTGCTGGGCGAACCGCTGACCCCGCAGCTGCTGGTGGCCCTGGCCGGCGTGGCCACCGGGATCGTGCTGGTCAGCCGCCGCGCCTGATGCCATGATGCGTGCATGACGAACACCGACCTGCACGCCCTCTCCGCCCTCGAACTGGTCGCCGGCTACCGCAGCGGCGAGCTCTCGCCGGTCGAGGTCACCTGCGCCATCCTGGCGCACATCGAGCGCTGCGAACCGGTGCTCCGGGCCACCTACGCGCTCGACGCCGACGCGGCGCTGGCCATGGCCCGGGCATCCGAAGAGCGCTGGCGGGCCGGCCGGCCCATTGAGGTGCGCGGCGTGTGCATCGATGGCGTACCTGTGACCATCAAGGAGAACATCGCCACGCGCGGGGTGCCGGTGCCGCTGGGCACGGCCGCCACCCGGCTCGTGCCTGCCGCCCACGATGCACCGCCGGCGGCCCGCTTGCGCGAGGCCGGCGCGGTGTTCCTAGCCAAGACCACTATGCCCGAGTTCGGCATGCTCTCGTCCGGGCTGTCGAGCTTCCATCCGCTCACGCGCAACCCCTGGAACACCGCCATGAACCCGGGCGGCTCCAGTGCCGGCGCGGGCGCGGCCGCCGCGGCCGGTTACGGGCCTTTGCACATCGGCACTGACATCGGCGGCTCGGTGCGCCTGCCGGCGGCCTGGTGCGGGCTGGCAGGCCTCAAGCCCAGCCTGGGCCGGGTGCCGATCGATCCGCCCTACATGGGCCGCTGCGCCGGCCCGATGACCCGCACCGTGGCCGATGCCGCGCTGATGATGGCGGTACTCGCGCAGCCCGATGCGCGCGACCACATGAGCCTGCCGCCCGCCGATATCGACTGGATGGACCTGGACGCGCTGGATCTGCGCGGTCTGCGCCTGGGCCTGTGGCTGGACGCCGGTTGCGGCCTGCCCGCCGACCCGCATGTGATGCAGGCCGTGGAAGACGCCGCCCGGCTGTTCGAGGAGGCCGGCGCCATCGTCGAGCCGGTGCGCCCGTGGATGACCGACGGGATGCTGCAGGGCATGGACCGCTTCTGGCGCATCCGCGCGGCCTGTGACCTGCAGGGCATGAGCCCGGCGCAGCGGGAGCTCATCCTGCCCATCGTGCGCATCTGGGCCGAAGGCGGGTTCGGCCACACCGGCGAACAGGCCTTTGCCGCCTACACGCAGACCCAGGCGATCCGCGCCGCCACGGTTGCCGCGACACTGCCCTTCGACTACGTGCTCTCGCCGGTGTCGCCCAACACCGCCTTCCCGGCCGAATGGGCCTATCCGTCCAACGACGTCGCACGCGCCATGGACCACATCGGCTACACCGTGCCCTTCAGCATGAGCGAGCAACCGGCGATCTCCATCGCCTGTGGCCACGACCACCATGGCGTGCCCATCGGCCTGCAGATCGCAGGACGGCGCTTCGACGATCTGGGCGTGCTGCGCATGGCGCGCGCCTTCGAGCGCCTGCGCCCCGAGCAGCGCCCCTGGCCGATGACGCCTCAGGCCGCGGCTGCCTGAGCGCGCTGCGCCGCGAACGCCACGTACCAGTCCAGGCAGCCCGGATTGGTCATAGCCTCCCGGTTGATGACCTTCTCCAGCGGCTGGCCCAGCAGCAGCTTCTTGATCGGCAGCTCCTGCTTTTTGCCGGAGAGCGTGCGCGGCACCTCGGCCACCTGGAAGATCTCGTCGGGCACGAAGCGCGGCGAGAGCGACTCGCGCACCGCCTGCCGGATGCGCTCGCTCAGGGCCTTGTCCAGCGTGAGTCCGGGACGCAGCACCACGAACAGCGGCATGTAGCTGGGCCGGCCCAGGTATTCCAGGTCCACCACCAGCGAATCGAGCACCTCGGGCAGCGCCTCAACCGCGCTGTACAGCTCGCTGGTGCCCATGCGCAGGCCGTGGCGGTTGATAGTCGCATCGCTGCGGCCGTAGATCACGCAGGAACCGTCGGGGAAGATGCGCAGCCAGTCGCCATGGCGCCAGACCGCGCCGGCCTCCGGACCCAGGTCACCGCCGCCGGGGCGTCGGCCGTGACCGCGCGGGTACATGTCGAAGTAGCTGCTGATCTGGCGCTCGTTGTTGCGGTCACCCACGAAGTACAGCGGCATCGACGGGATGGGCTGGGTGCACACCAGTTCGCCCACGGCATCGATGACGGGCCGACCCTGCTCGTCCCAGGCCTCCACGGCCGAACCCAGCTGCCGGCATTGCATGCGCCCGGGCGTCTGGGGCAGGCCGCGCACGCCACCGATGAAGGAACCGGCGAAGTCGGTGCCACCCGAGATGTTGCACCACCAGATGTCCTTCTGCGCCTCGCTGGCGGCAATGGCGGCGAACTGCTGCGTCCCCCAGCGCTGCGCGTCCTCGGACAGCGGCGACCCCGTGGTGCCCAGCGTGTGAATGGCCGACAGGTCGCCGCAAGTGGACAGATCCACGCCAGCCTTGAGACAGTTGGCGTAGAACGCGGCGCCCGCGCCGAAGAAGCTCACCTTCAGATCGGCGGCAAAACGCCACAGCGTGGTCCAGTCGGGCGCATCCTTGCTGCCGGCGGGGCTGCCGTCGAAGATGACGCAGGTCGTGCCGCCCAGCAGGCCCGACACCTGGGCGTTCCACATGATCCAGCCCGTCGAGCTGTACCAGTGGTAGCGCTCGCCCCAGTATGCCGGGTCGTAACTGCAGCCGACATCGTTGTGCAGCGCACCCATCGCGCGCATGACCAGCAGGATGCCACCATGGCCATGCACGATGGGTTTTGGCAGACCCGTGGTGCCGCTGGAATAGACGATCCACAGTGGATGATCGAAGGGAAGCCAGGCCGGCTCGAAGGCCGCGGTGGCCGCATCGTCGCGCGCCACCACACTGGCGAAATGGGCGCAGGGAGCGGCGGCGTCCAGCGCGGCCCGTGCCGCGTCATCGCCCTCGGCCAGGTTGGTGTGCAGAATCACGTGCCTTACCGTGGGCAGCTCCGCGCGCATCTGCGCCACGACCGACAGGCGCTCGTGGTCGCGGTGGCCGTAGGTCACGCCATCGCATGCGATGAGCACCACCGGATCGATCTGGCGGAAGCGGTCGAGCACGGCGTGCGTGCCCATGTCGGGTGCGCACACGCTCCACACCGCGCCGATGCTGGCCACCGCCAGGAAGGCCACCATGGTCTCGGGGATGTTGGGCAGGTAGGCCGCCACGCGGTCACCGGGCCGCACACCCTGTTCGCGCAGATGCAGCGCCAGCGCCGCCACCTGGCGCTTCAGTTCGGGCCAGGAGAGTTCGGTGTGACGGCCCTTCTCGTTGCGCGCGATGACGGCGGCAAAACCCGCCTGGTGCGCCGGCCCCACGTGACGCATCACCTGCCGCGCGATGTTGACCTGCGCCCCGGGAAACCACTGCGCGCCTGGCATCACGTTGCGCGCCAGCACCGCCGTGTGTGGTGTCGGTGACTCGATGTCGAAGTGGTCCCAGATGCTTTGCCAGTAGGCGTCCAGATCGGTTACCGACCATTTCCACAGCGCGTCGTAGCTGTCGAAGGTCAGCCCCCGTTCACGGGCCAGCCAGTCCAGGTAGCGGCGGATCTGCGGCAACCGGCCGGCGCTTTTGTTGTTCGTGCTTGTCTCCATGCGTCATAGCGTATCGGCCACCCCGCCAATTTCCAAGACGCCGGCGTCAGGGTTTGCACGAGTGTTCAAGGTTTTTGTACAAGCGTCCAATTCCGCGCATGGACAAGCCATCCCGACAGCGGCGTACGCCGGCCACCAGTGCCGACACCGCCACGCGCCCGGACCGCAAGCAGGCCATCTTGCTGGCGGCCGAGCGCCTGTTCGCCGAGCACGGCTACCACGGGGTGTCGATCCGGCAGATCGCCGACGAGGCCGGTGTTCCGCTGGCGCTGGTGGGCTATTACTACGGCCAGAAGCACGAGCTCTTCCACGCCATCTTCGAACACTGGAAGCACACCATCGACGAGCGGCTGGCACTGCTGGCCGAAGTGCGCCGCATGCCACGGGACGCCCACACGCTCGAGCGCGTGGTGCGCGCTTTCGCCGAGCCCGTCATCCGCATGCGGGCCAGCCCCGAGGGCGAGTACTACGCCTTGCTGGTCGCACGCGAGCTGGCCTACCGCACCCCAGAGGCCGACCGTGTGCTCTCGCACTACTTCGACCCCATGGCCCATGCGTTCATCGACGCCCTGCTCGAAGTCTGCCCCGGCTGCGGGCGCAGCGACGCCGCGTGGGCCTACCAGTTCGCGCTTGGCGCGCTGATTCACCACATGAGTGACCGGCGTGTCGAGCGGCTCTCGCTGGGCGCCAACACGCCCGGCAACCCTGCGGCATTGCCGCATCTGGTGGCCTTCATCACGGCGGGCATCCGTGCCGTGCTGAAAGCCACCAACCGCGCTTCCCCCAAGAAAACCAGGGCAACGATCCACCAACGAAGGAGACAAGCATGAATATCCCGCGCAACTTCCGCCCCGCCCTCGTGGCCGGCGCTGTCTGGCTCGCGTTTGCCGCCGCGCCCGCCCAGGCGCAGCAGACCATCAAGCTCACCGCCGCAGCAGGTCACCCGCCCGTGTTCCTGTGGGTGAAGACGCTGGACGAGGTCTTCATCCCCGAGGTGGACCGCAAGCTCGCCGCCAGCGGCAAGTACAAGATCGAGTGGACCAAGGCCTTCGGCGGCACACTGATCAAGCTGGGCAGCGAATCCAAGGGCATCGCCGACGGCGTGGCCGACCTGGGCGTGGTCAGCACCCTGTTCGAGGCCGCCAAGTTCCCGCTGCAGAACATCTCGTACTACACGCCCTTCGGCACGGACAACATCGAGCTGATGAGCCAGACCATCGCCGACCTGCAGAAGAACATTCCGGCCATGGCGGACGCCTGGAACAAGAACGGGCTGACCTACCTGGGCGGCATGGCGCTGGACTCGTACCACATCTGGACAAAGTTCCCGATCACGCGGCTGGAGGATCTCAACGGCAAGAAGATCAGCGCGCCCGGCCCGGCCGCCAACTGGATCCGCGGCACCGGCGCCGTGGGCGTGGCCGGCTCGCTCAACACCTACTACGAGGACATCAAATCCGGGGTCTCCGACGGCGTGGTGGTGTTCACCACGGGCGCCTGGGGTGCCAAGGTGCATGAGGTTGCGCCCCACGTGACCAAGGTCAACTTCGGCGCGCAGTTCGCCGGTGGCATCGCCATGAACAAGCGCCGCTTCGAGAAGCTGCCAGCCGAAGTGCAGACTGCCATCCGCGAGGCCGGCGACACATGGACCGCTGCCTATGCCAAGGCACAGGCGGAGCTGGTGGAAACCCGCTTCAAGGAAATGGCCGCGGCCGGCGCCAAGATCAGCGAGCTGCCCGAGGCCGAGCGCAAGCGCTGGGCCGACGCCCTCTCCCCCGTGGCCAAGACCTGGGCCGCCGATGCCCAGAGCAAGGGGCTGCCCGCCGACCAGGTGCTCAAAGGCTACATGAACAGCCTGATCAAGGCTGGCGTCAAGGTCCCGCGCGACTGGAGCAAGTAAGGTGACGACACGCCACGACATGCCGGCCGGCGCTGCGCCTGCCGGCGGTTCCCTCACGCCCGACGCCTACGGGCAGCCACTGCCCTTCGGCCTGCACCACCTGTTCACGGCCATGAACGCGCTGGGCACCTTGTGGATCCTGTGCCTGATGGTGCTGATCAACATGGACGTCGTCGGACGCAACCTGCTGTCGGCCCCGGTGCGCGGCGTCACCGAGATGGTGTCGCTGTCCATCGTGGGCATTGTCTTCCTGCAGCTGGCCGACACGCTGCGCACGGGACGTTTCACGCGCGCCGACGTGCTGATGGACAGGCTCAAGCGCAACCGTCCACGGATGGCCGACGCGCTGCAGGCGCTCTTCCACCTGGTGGGACTGGTGCTGATGCTGGTCATCCTGCGCGCCAGCTGGGAGCCGCTGGTGGAGTCCATCGAGATCCGCGAATACGTCGGCGCGATCGGTGACTTCCAGGCCCCGGTCTGGCCGGTGCGGCTGATCACGCTCGTCGGCCTGGGCTCCACGGCACTGTGCTTCGGCCTGTTGGCCTGGATGGACCTGCGCCGCATGGCCGCCCGCGGCCGCCACCCCGGAGGCCAGCCATGAGCAGTGAAGCCATCGCCTTCGGTTCCCTGGTGCTCATGCTGGTGCTGATCTACGCCGGCCTGCATGTGGCCATCACGCTGGGCTTGCTGAGCTTCATCGGCGTGTGGCTGATCCGCGGCGACGTGGACATCGCCGCGAACCTGCTCGCGCAGGCCGTCAGCGACTCCATCGCGAGCCACATCTTCGGCGTGGTGCCGCTGTTCGTGCTCACGGGCTTTCTGGTTGCCTACGCCGATGTCGGCAAGGATGCCTTCGATGTCGCCAACCAGGCATTCCGCCGCATCCGCGGCGGGCTGGGCATCGCCACCGTGGCCGCCAACGCGGTCTTTGCGGCAATCACCGGCATTTCCATCGCCTCGGCCGCGGTGTTCACGCGGGTGGCGGTGCCCCAGATGCTGCGCTTTGGCTACCAGCCCAGGTTCGCCGTCGGCGTGGTGGCAGGCTCCTCGGTGCTGGGCATGCTGATTCCGCCCAGCCTGCTGATGATCCTTTACGGCTTCCTGTCGGACCAGTCGGTGGGCGACCTCTTCACCGCGGGCATCGTGCCCGGCCTGGTGCTGGCGCTGGCCTTCGTGATCGTGATCCTGCTGATGGCCTGGCTCCGGCCCGGCATGGTCTACGACGGCGAACCGCAGCCGCTGGACGAAGAGAACCTGATGCCGCTGCCGGTGATGCTGCTCAAGATGGTGCCCATCGTGCTGCTGATCGGCTCGATCCTCGGCGGCATCTACACGGGCCTGTTCACGGCCACCGAGGCAGGTGCGGTCGGCGCTCTGGTGGCGCTGCTGATCGCGCTGGTGCGCCGCAAGCTCACGCTGCGCAGCTTCTGGGGCGTACTGACGGAAACCGGGCACGTCACCGTGTCGGTGAGTTTCCTCATCATCTGCGCCAACATCTACACCCGCATGCTGGCCATGAGCGGCACGCCGCAGGCGATGCTGGAGTGGATGGGCGCGGCCGGCCTGGGCGTCGTGGCCTTCCTGCTCATCTACGTGCTGGTGATCGTTCTGCTGGGCACCATCATCGACTCCTCGTCGATCCTGCTGATCGTGCTGCCGCTGATGCTGCCCATCGCGCAGGAGCTGGGCCTGAACCTGATCTGGTTCGGCGTCATCACGGTCGTGGCCGTCGAGATCGGCCTGCTCACGCCGCCGTTCGGGCTGAGCATCTATGTCATCAAGAGCACGCTGGGGCGCACCCTCAACATGCCGCTGGGCGACATGTTCCGCGGCACCGCGCCCTTCACGCTGACCATGCTGCTCGTGCTGGCGCTGCTGCTGGTCTATCCGCAACTGAGTCTGGTGCTACTGAAATGACACGTCCCGCCAATCCCCTGGACGGCTTCACCGTCAACCGAGCGGAGATCCGCTACATCGGCGACAACCTGCAGCGGCCCGAGTGCATCCTGGCCGAGCGCGCCGGCTCCCTGTGGGCCGCCGACGCGCGCGGAGGCGTCACCCACATCGCCCCCGATGGCACACAGCGCTTCATCGGCCAGCGCGCCGACGAACGTTTTGCCAGCGCACAGGACGCCAGCGCCGAGAGCTTCGAGGCCAAGTACACGCAGGGCACGCTGCCCAACGGGCTGGCCTTCGCCGCCAACGGCGACATCCTGATTTCCAACTTCGGCACCGACCTGTTGGAGGTCATGACCCGCGACGGCCAAACACGCACGCTGTACGACCGCATCGACGGCCAGCCGATCGGCAAGGTCAATTTCGTGCTGCGCGACTCGCGCCAGCGCATCTGGCTAACGGTCTCCACGCGCGTCAACCCGTGGACACAGGCGGCCGCCAGCCGCGTGCGCGATGGCTACATCGCCGTGGTCGACGAGCACGGCATCCGCGTGGTGGCCGACGGGTTCCACTTCACCAACGAGATCCGGCTCGACGCGCGCGAGGAGTGGCTCTACATCGTGGAGACCACCGGCCCGCACATCAGCCGCATGCGCCTGGACGAATCGCATCACGGCGGCGTGCGCCTGACCGACCGCGAGATCTTCGGCCCCTCCCACCTGGGTGGCTACCCCGACGGCATCGCCTTCGACAGCCACGGCAACCTCTGGTGCACGCTGGTCATGGTGGACCAGCTCATCGCCCTCACCCCGGAGGGCGACAAGCGCGTGCTGCTGGACGACGGTGAACCCGAGGCCAGCCGCCACCTGCTGCAGAAGATGGATGCCGGCACCGTGACCGCCGAGGACATGCAGCGCGCCCACGGCACCATCGCGCCCTGGATGGCCAGCGTCACCTTCGGCGGTGCCGACCTGCGCACCGTCTACCTCGGCAGCCTGCTCGGCACCCGTATCCCGTATTTCCGATCACCCGTGGCCGGCCTGCCCATGGCGCACTGGTGAGCGCCCTTTTCAACGACAAGACCAGGAGACATCCATGCCACGCAAGTTCGTCGATCTCTCGATCTACCTCGAAAACGACGTCATCTCCGATCCGCCGGCCTTCGCGCCCAAGATCCAGTACTTCAACCACAAGAACTCGTTCGAGCAGATGGCCCCCTTCTTCCCGGGCCTGAAACAGGAAGATCTGCCCGACGGCGACGTCTGGGCGGTGGAAATGGTGCAGCTGTCCACCCACAACGGCACCCACCTGGACGCGCCGTACCACTTCCACAGCACCATGGACAAGGCGCTGGGCGAGAAGAAGCCGGCCATCACCATCGACCAGGTGCCGCTGGAGTGGTGCTTCCAGCCCGGCGTGAAACTGGACTTCCGCCACTTCGAGGACGGCTACGTCGTCACGGCTGCCGATGTCGAGGCCGAGCTCAAGCGCATCGGTCACACGCTCTCGCCGCTTGAGATCGTCGTCGTCAACACCCGCGCCGGCAGCCGCTACGGCCATGACGACTACGTCAGCGCCGGCTGCGGCATGGGCTACGAGGCCACCATGTACCTGCTCGAGCGCGGCGTGCGCCTGACCGGCACCGACGCCTGGAGCTGGGATGCGCCCTTCGTCTACACCGCGCAGAAGTACGCCGCCACGCACGACGCGAGCCTGATCTGGGAAGGCCACAAGGCCGGCCGCGACATCGGCTACTGCCACATCGAGAAGCTCCACAACCTCGAGGCCCTGCCGCCGACGGGCTTCTACATCTCCTGCTTCCCGCACAAGATCCGCGGCGCCTCGGCCGGCTGGACGCGGGCGGTGGCCATCTTCGACGAAAGCCTGTAAGCCCGAGGGCCTCGTCCCCATGCGGGACTCGGCCCCCCGAACGCACGATCCGGCCCGGTCTGATCCGGTGCCGGCCCTGCCATTCCCCCGACACCAACACCATGAGCCTGAACCACACCCACGACCCGTCCGCCCGCAGCTGGCTCGAGTCGGCCAATGCCGCCGGTGGCGATTTCCCGATCCAGAACCTGCCCTTCGGCGTGTTCCGCCGCCAGGGCAGCAACGAAGCCTTCCGCGGCGGCGTGGCCATCGGCGACCAGGTCATCGACCTGGCGGCGCTGGCGGCCTCCGGCAGTCTCGCCGGCCTGGCTGCCGACGCCGCGACCGCAGCCGCGCAACCGGAGCTCAACACCCTGCTCGCCATGGGCCCGGCCGCCTGGCAGGCCCTGCGCCATGCGCTGTTCGACGGCCTCAAGGCCGGTGCCAGCGGCGCGGTGGCCGACGCCCTGCGCGCCAGCCTCGTGCCCCAGGCCGGCATCGAGCACCGCGTGCCCACGCGCATCGGTGACTACACCGACTTCTACACCTCCATCCACCACGCGCGCAACGTCGGCCGCGTGATCCGCCCCGACAACCCGCTCACGCCCAACTTCCAGTGGCTACCCATCGCCTACCACGGCCGGGCCTCCAGCGTGGTTGTCAGCGGCACGCCCTTCCACCGGCCGCTGGGCCAGGCCATGGCCCCCGGCGCCAGCGCCCCGGTGTACGGCCCCTGCCGGCGCCTCGACTACGAGCTGGAGATGGGTTTCTACGTCGGACCGGGCAACGCGCTGGGCCGCCCCATCCCGATCGCCGAGGCCGAGCAGCACATCTTCGGCATGTGCCTGCTCAACGACTGGTCGGCGCGCGACCACCAGTTCTGGGAGATGGACCCGCTCGGCCCCTTCCTCGGCAAGAACTTCTGCACCACGGTCTCGCCCTGGATCGTGACGATGGAGGCGCTGGCGCCCTTCCGCGTGCCCTTCGAGCGCCCCGCCGACGAGCCGCAGCCCCTGCCCTACCTCGATGGTGCGGACAACCGGGCCCGCGGCGGCGTGGACGTGCAGCTCGAAGTGCGGCTGCAAAGCACCCGGCACCGCAACGCCGGCCACGCGGGCGACCGCCTCTCGGCCACGAGCTTCCGCCACCAGTACTGGACCATCGCGCAGATGCTCGCCCAGCACACCAACAACGGCTGCAACCTGCAGCCAGGCGACCTGCTGGGCACCGGCACCATCTCCGGCCCCACCTACGAGGAAGCGGGCGCCATCGTCGAGCTCTCCCTCGGCGGCACCAGGCCCATCCCGCTGCCGGCGACGGGCGAGACCCGCACCTTCCTGGAAGACGGCGACACCGTCATCCTGCGGGGCTGGTGCGAAAAACCGGGTGCGGTCCGCATCGGCTTCGGCGAGAGCCGGGGTGAGGTGCTGCCGGCGGTGGCGTGAGCGTGCCGCGGGCGCTGCCGAAACAGGAGCAAGGGCGCCCGCGCGCACCAGTCCCGGGCCTTTCCGTCACGGTTGGTGTGCCGGCACACCAGGCGTGTGCGCCCCGCATGGCGCGGCCAAACGACACTGCAAAATTTCGCTTGGCGGGCGCCGCCGCTCCCTCGACAATCACGCCGTTACAAACACCACGACGGAGTGAGAACCTATGGGCCTTTTCAACTGGACCGAGAAACCAGCCAGCACGCTGTCCGATGGCGGCGTGATCGCGCCTGACGAGCGGCTGCCCTGGCCGCAGACCGGCATGATGGGCATCCAGCACCTGATTGCCATGTTCGGCGCCACGGTGCTGGCGCCGATCCTGATGGGCTTCGATCCCAATGTCGCCATCCTCATGAGCGGCATCGGCACGCTGATCTTCTTCCTCATCACCGGCGGCAAGGTGCCCAGCTACCTGGGTTCGAGCTTCGCCTTCATCGGCGTGGTGATCGCGGCCAGCGGCTACGGCGGCCAGGGCCCCAACACCAACATCGGCGTCGCCCTGGGCGGCATCATCGCCTGCGGTGTCGTCTACTTCATCATCGGTGCGATCGTACAGGCCATCGGCACCGGCTGGATCGAGCGCTTCATGCCGCCGGTGGTCACCGGCGCCGTGGTCGCCGTGATCGGCCTGAACCTGGCGGGCGTGCCCATCAAGAACATGGCGCCGACCGACTTCGACAAGTGGATGCAGGCCATCACCTTCGTCAGCGTCGCGCTGGTGGCCGTGTTCACGCGCGGCATGGTGCAGCGCCTGCTCATCCTCATGGGCCTGATCGTCGCCAGCATCATCTACGCGGTGCTGGCCAACGGCCTGGGCCTGGGCCAGCCGCTGGACCTCTCGGGCATCGCCAACGCCGCCTGGTTCGGCATGCCCCAGTTCAGCGCCCCGGTGTTCCAGGGCAACGCCATGTTGCTGATCGCGCCGGTGGCCATCATCCTGGTGGCCGAGAACCTGGGCCACATCAAGGCCGTGACCGCCATGACCGGCAAGAACCTCGACCCGTACATGGGCCGCGCCTTCATGGGCGACGGCATCGCCACCGTGATCGCCGGCAGCGCGGGCGGCACCGGCGTGACCACCTACGCCGAGAACATCGGCGTCATGGCCGCCACCAAGATCTACTCCACGGCGGTGTTCGTGGTCGCCGGCCTGATGGCCATCGTGCTGGGCTTCTCGCCCAAGTTCGGCGCCCTGATCCAGGCCATCCCGCTGGCGGTGATGGGCGGCGTGTCCATCGTCGTGTTCGGCCTGATCGCAGTGGCCGGCGCCAAGATCTGGGTCGACAACAAGGTGGACTTCTCCGACAACCGCAACCTGCTGGTGGCCGCGATCACCCTGATCCTGGGCACCGGCGACTACACGCTCAAGTTCGGCGAGTTCGCGCTCGGCGGTATCGGCACCGCGACCTTCGGCGCCATCCTGCTGTGGGCGCTGCTGGGCCGCAGCAAGCGCTGACCACACACCGGACGGACACGCTGCGCTGCCGGCCTGTCCGTCCGCCCTACGCAACCGCATCCCTCTCTCCCCACCTCATGTCTTCGCCATACGATCCCGCCAGCCACCAGGAAGACCTCGGACACTACCTCTCCACCATGGTGGCACGCGGCGCGTCCGACCTGTTCATCTCGGTCGGCAGTCCTCCCGCCATCAAGGTGCAGGGCCTTGTGCAGCGACTGGACGAGCCCGAGCTGAACGAGGTGCAGACCCAGCGCCTGGCGTATTCGGTGATGAAGGAGGCGCAGATCCGGGAGTTCGAATCCACCCTCGAATGCGACCTGGCCATCGCCCTGCCCGGACTGGGGCGATTCCGGGTCAACGTGTTCCGCCAGCGCGGCGACGTCGCGATGGTGGTGCGCCACATCAACAGCAGGATCCCCTCGCTCGACACCCTGCGCATGCCCCCGGTCACGCAAAAGCTCGCCATGCTGCGGCGCGGACTCGTGCTCGTCGTCGGTGCGGCAGGCTCCGGCAAGTCGACCACGCTGGCCTCCATGATCGACTACCGCAATCACCACGCGCCGGGGCACATCCTGACCGTGGAGGACCCGATGGAGTTCGAGCACAGCCACGGACAGTCGATCATCGACCAGCGCGAGGTCGGCCTGGACACGCACTCGTTCCACGAGGCGCTGCGGCGTGCGATGCGCGAGGCGCCCGACGTCATCATGATCGGCGAGATCCGCGACCGCGAGACCATGCAGCACGCCATGGCCTACGCCGAAACCGGGCACCTGTGCATGTCCACCCTGCACGCGAACAACGCCAACCAGGCCATCCAGCGCATCCTCAATTTCTTCCCGGAAACCGCGCACCGGCAGGTGCTGATGGACCTGTCGCTGAACCTCAAGGGCGTCATCGGGCAGCGCCTGATCCGCAGCACCTCGGGCCGGCTGGTGCCGGCGGTCGAGGTGATGCTGCTGTCGGCCTACGTGGCCGACCTGATCCAGAAGGGCCAGACCGACGACATCAAGGAGGCCATGGCCAAGAGCAACGAGCAGGGCATGTGCACCTTCGACCAGTCGCTCTACGAGCTATACATGCGCGGCGACCTCACCGCCGAGCAGGCCATCGAGCACGCGGACTCGCGCACCGACCTGTCCCTGCGCATCCGCCTGCACAGCCACCAGCGCCCGAACACGGCATCGCTCAAGGTCGTTGGCGGCTGAGTGCCACAGCCCGTCCGTTCCTTGCGCCGGGCCAGCCGCAGCCTGTGACGTTGCTCAGTCGATCTTCACGTACTCGTAGTCGATCGGCTGCTGGTTGATGCCCATGCGCGGCGGCGCGATCCAGCTGGCGTACTGACCCGGCTGGTGGCACGGCTTCATCAGCGAGCTGATGAACTGCAGGTCCTCGGCATTGGGCAGCCACTCGTCGCGGCTCGCGGCCCATGTCTCGGCGCCCAGCACCTCGCCGCTCGGGCTGATGTGATGGCCGGCGAACTCGCCGATCCGGCGGTTGAAGCCCTTGTGCGGCTGGGTGATGCAAAAGTCGATGCCGGCCTTCTCGATGATCTTGTTCCAGCGGTCGATGCCGCCCTGGCAATCGGCAATGTAGTCGTCCAGCAAACGGCTGTTGATGGCACGCAGCGCAGGCACCTCCTCCGACACGATGCGGCCGTCGATCACGCGCTGCACCGGGTAGGTCGCGTCCTGCAGTTGGTGGTCGTCGTTCAGCCGGACTTCGTTGAAGCGGCCCTTGAGGCCGGCGCTAAAGGCCTCGGCACCGTTGGACGATATCTCCGAGCCGAACAGGTCGCGCGTCACGCTCATGTGGAAGTTGGCCTTGCGCTGCAGCAACGGCAGGTCCACCACACCCAGGGCACGGATGCGCTCGACATCGTAGGGATCGGTGATGCCCGCCTTGTTCATCGCGGCGCAGGTGGCCTCGATCGTGCGGCCCACACCGGTCTCGCCCACGAACAGGTGGTGCGCCTCCTCGGTCAGCATGAAGCGGCACGAGCGGCTGAGCGGATCGAATCCGCTTTCGGCCAGCGCCGCCAGCTGCATCTTGCCGTCGCGGTCGGTGAAGTAGGTGAACATGAAAAAGCTCAGCCAGTCGGGTGTCTTCTCGTTGAAGGCGCCGAGGATGCGCGGGTTGTCCTGCTGACCGCTGCGCCGCTCCAGCAGCGCCTGGGCTTCCTCGCGACCGTCCTTGCCGAAGTACTTGACCAGCAGGTACACCATGGCCCAGAGGTGCCGCCCCTCCTCGACGTTCACTTGGAACAGGTTGCGCATGTCGTACAGACTTGGCGCGGTCGCGCCCAGGTGGCGCTGCTGCTCCACCGACGCCGGCTCGGTGTCGCCCTGCACCACGATCAGGCGCTTGAGCAGCGAGCGGTATTCGCCCGGCACCTCCTGCCATGCCGGCTCGCCCTTGTGCTTGCCGTGCGGAATGGTGCGCCCCTCCACCTTGGGGGCCAGCAGGATGCCCCAGCGGTACTCGGGCATCTTCACGTAGCCGAACTTGGCCCAGCCCGCCGGATCGACGCCCACCGCCGTGCGCAGATAGACCTCGGCCTCCTGGAAGCCCTCGGGTCCCATCTCCCGCCACCACTCCAGGTATTTGGGATGCCAGCTCTCCAGCGCGCGCAGCAGCTGGCGGTCGCTGGACAGGTCCACGTTGTTGGGAATGGCGTCGTCGTAGTTGACCTCGACAAAGCGGTCGCTCTGAACGGCCTCACGGTCCTCGACCAGGCTGTCGGCGTTGAGATGGCTCATGGCAGTCCCCTCGGGTGAATGCACTTTTGTGCAAGTTACAAACAAGGAACTGCAGTATGTTTCCTGTATTGGCCTGCCGATTTGAGCCAGATCAAGATGGCGGCGATTCGGCCGTCATGGCCGTCTCACGTGCCGGGCTCGCAGCGTCCCTGTCCGCTGGCCATGCCGCGAAAGTCGCTTGTCCAGGTCTGCCCTGCGACGTCGACCCGGATGCGCTCGTTGTCCAGCGCGGTCAGGATCAGGGTGCCGCGCACGGCAAACGAGTAGACGGGCACGCCGTCCACCCGCACCTCGGTCACGCGGCGTTCGTCATGAAAAATGTCCACGGCACGGTGCCAGACGCTGCGCGCCGGCAGGTACACCACCTCACACAGCAGCCGGGTCTGCGCCGCTGCCGATTCGGCCTGCACCAGCCCGGACGCGACCGCCAGACCGGCGGCCAGGGTCCCGGTGCGCAGGCCGGCCTTCACTGTCCGTCCTCTTCCTGGCGAGCCAGGCGTTCGCTCCGCCAGTACACGTCATCGCCGCCATTCATGCGGTTGAGCACGCGCGCGAGCACGAACATCAGATCCGACAGGCGGTTCAGGTACTGGCGCGGCGCGGCCCGCAGCGTCTCGTCCCGGCCCAGCGCCACCACGGTTCGCTCGGCCCGTCGCGCCACCGTCCGGCACACGTGCGCCTGCGCGGCAGCCCGGTTGCCTGCGGGCAGGATGAACTCCTTGAGCCGCGGCAGGTTCGCGTTATGCTGCGCCAGCGCCTCGTCCAGCGCCAGCACCGCCTCATCCTTGAGCAGCTCGTAGCCCGGCATGGACAGCTCGCCACCCAGGTTGAACAGCTGATGCTGGATCTCCACCAGCTGCGCGCGCACCCCGTCAGGCAGCGTCTCGCACAGCAGAAGGCCGATGTGCGAGTTCAGCTCGTCCACATCCCCCATGGCCTGGAAGCGCAGGTGGTGCTTGGGCAGTCGCGTGTTGTCGCCCAGGCCGCTGGTGCCGTCGTCGCCGGTGCGGGTGGCGATCTGAGTGAGTCGGTTGCCCATGGTCTGCGTGTTCTCCTGTACGTGGGATCGATGAAACGAGGGCCGCATTGTCCGCGATGCCCCGCCCCCGAGGGTTACACCGGGCAAGAAACTGTGACCGCCGCAAGCGGCGGATGCTGCCGGCAACCATTGGCAAAAGTGCTGGCGCCCGCCCGGCGGCACGGTTGAAATCTCCTCCCGTTCCACGGGCCGCGCGGTCTCGCAGCACGTCCGAGGGCGCCGTCACTCATTCATCATGCCAAACCCCAGGGAGACCGACATATGCCATTCATCGACCGCCTCACCCGGCACGCATGCACCGCTGGCGGAGCCCCCTTGCCCGTCTCGCACTTCGAGCGCCACAGCCTGGTGCTTCTGGCCGTCTGGAGCGTGTACCTGGCACCTGGCCTGGCGCTGGCCGGGGACCCGAAAAAGATCGACCTCGTGCAGGCGGTCAGCGCCGCGTTCGACCGCGCCGATCGCAACGGCGATGGCTACCTCTCGCCCGGGGAAGCCCAGCGCCTGCCGGCCATCGCGAAGCGGTTCGAGCGCCTCGACACCGATGGCGACGGCAGACTCTCCCGCGACGAGCTGCTGCAGGGTCTGCAGAAGGACTCCTGACACGAAGCGGGGTACCGGGCTTACACTGGCAGGATCACTGCGGGCCGGCAGTGCCCGAGGAGATCCTTTGTCATGAATGCCCCCACCCAGCACACCCACCTTGCCCCCGACCTCCGCCTGCGCGACGTTCCCGCCAGCCTGATCGACGCGCTCAAACAGCGCTTCGGCGACCACTGCTCCACCGCCATGGCGGTCCGCGAGCAGCATGGCCGTGACGAGTCCATTTTCGACGTGCCCCCACCCTCTGCCGTGGTGTTCGCCGAGTCGACACAGGACGTGGCCGATGCGGTGGCGCTGGCCGCCGCCCACAAGGTGCCGGTCATCCCCTTCGGGGTCGGCTCCTCGCTTGAAGGCCACCTGCTGGCCGTGCAGGGCGGCATCAGCGTCGACGTCAGCCGCATGAACCGGGTGCTCTCGATCAACGCCGAGGACCTGACCGTGACGGTGCAGCCCGGCATCACGCGCAAGGCCCTGAACGAGGCCGTCAAGCACGAAGGCCTGTTCTTCCCGATCGACCCCGGAGCCGACGCCTCCATCGGCGGCATGTGCGCCACCCGCGCCAGCGGCACCAACGCCGTGCGCTACGGCACCATGCGCGAGAACGTGCTCGCGCTGGAGGTTGTCACGGCACAGGGCAAGGTGATCCGCACCGGCACCCGCGCCAAGAAGTCCAGCGCCGGCTACGACCTCACGCGCCTGATGGTCGGCAGCGAAGGCACGCTGGGCATCATGACCGAGATCACGCTGCGCCTGTACCCGCTGCCCGAAGCCATCTCCGCCGCCATCTGCTCGTTCCCGACCATCGAGGCCGCGGTGCGCACAGTCATCCAGATCATCCAGCTGGGTGTCCCCATCGCGCGCTGCGAGCTCATCGACGCCAAGACGGTGCGCCTGGTCAACGCGCACAGCAAGCTGTCGCTGCGCGAGCAGCACATGCTGCTCATGGAGTTCCACGGCTCGCCGGCCAGCGTGCAGGAGCAGGCCGAGACGGTGCAGGAGATCGCGCGCGAGCACCAGGGCAACGACTTCGAGTGGGCCACCACGCCCGAGGAGCGCACGCGCCTGTGGACCGCGCGTCACAACGCCTACTTCGCCGCCGTGCAGAGCCGCCCCGGCTGCCGCGCCATCAGCACCGACACCTGCGTGCCCATCAGCCGCCTGGCCGATGCCCTGCTCGACTCCGTGGCCGAGGCCGATGCCTCCGGCATCCCGTACTTCCTGGTCGGCCACGTGGGCGACGGCAATTTCCACTTCGGCTACCTGATCGACCCCGACAACCCCGAGGAGCACCGCCTGGCCGAGCAGCTCAACCACCAGCTCGTGCACCGCACGCTGCGCCTGGGCGGCACCTGCACCGGCGAGCACGGCGTGGGCCTGCACAAGATGGGCTTCCTGCGCGACGAGGCCGGCGATGGCGCCATCGAGATGATGCGCACCATCAAGCGTGCCCTGGACCCCGACAACATCCTCAATCCGGGGAAGATCTTCGCCCTCTGACGCGCCACTCGTCCCGAACGGATGGGATTTCCCACAGGCGGCATGTATACTTTTCTTCACAGGGGAAGAAAACAGCCCGGCAAAAAGAGGTGAGGTGTCTGATGGGTCCGATACGCGTCGCTCCGTCTGCGTTGGCTCTCGTGTTGTCTGTCACGACGGTGCTGGCCGCCTGCGCCGCCCAGTCCGCCGGTGACCAGACCGCTCCGGCCCGGGACACCATCCGCCTGTGCGACAGCAACGGCTGCGCCGACGTCCCGCGCGACACCGCCACCTTCCAGGGCACCCCCAACGACCCCGAGGCCGAGCGCCGACTGCAGGCGCTCACCGATCTGGCCGAACAGAACCCCAAGGCCGCCTACGACCTGGGTCTGCGCTTCCTGCGCGGAGACGGCGTCGAGCGCAACACATTCCAGTCCATCCAGTGGATGCGCAAGGCCGGCGAAGCCGGCCACGTCGAGGCCCAATACGCGCTGGGCCGCCTGTACCTGCTGGGCTTCGAGGAGATGGGCTCCGACCCCATCGAGGCCGAAGCCTGGCTGACCCGCTCCGCCGCCAAGGGCTATCGCGATTCCAGAAAACTCCTGGCCGACGCGCAGGCGGCCAAGAAAGACGAGCAGCGGCTCTACAAGGTCCGTGAGGAGCAACGCCAGTCCTGGGGCGAGTGGTACAGCAGCTCGCCCTACTTCTGGGTCTGGCAGTCTTCCGGCTGGATCCTGCGCTGACACCGGCCCTCACGCCCCCCATTCCCTTCCGTTCGACCTGCAAGAGAAAGCACTTCAATGTCCAAGACCACTCTCAAACTGGCTGCGCTGGCAGCCTCCCTGGCAATGGCCGGTTGCGTGACCCCGGGCAGCGGCGGCATCGTTTCCACCGGCAACAGCCCCACGGCCGCCACGGGCGCCGCCGGTGGCGCCAGCAGCGTGAACGCCAACAGCAACCTGCAACGCTGCGACGCCCCGCTGGGCACGCTGGCGGTGGACGACGGTCGCGGCAAGGAGTGGTACGCCTCCTTCGGCCGTGAAACCCAGGTCACCACCATCGAGCCGCTGATCCGCCTGGCCGTGCAGCAGTCCAACTGCTTCGTCATCACCTCGATCGGCAACAACCGCACCGAGAGCAAGATCAGCAACATCACAGACAAGCAGCGCAACTCGGGCGAGTTCCGCGCCGGCTCGAACCAGCAGAAAGGCCAGCGCGTCGCGGCCGACTACTACCTGGAGCCGGCCATCATCATCGACAACGAGTCAACCGGCGGTCTTGCCGCCGGTCTGGGCGGCCTGCTGGGCGGCCGCAACCGCAACCTCGGCGTGCTGGCCGGCTCGCTCGAGAGCAAGGCCTCGGTCGTGACGCTGACCATGTTCGACATCCGCTCGGGCGTGCAGATCGCGATCTCCGAGGGCAACTCCACCGCCACCAACTGGGGGGCCGCGCTCGGCGCCTTCGGCCCCAGTGCCGGCGGCACCCTGGGCGGCTTCTCGCGCACCCCGGCCGGCAAGGCCACGGTCGCGGCCTTCACCGACGCCTACAACAACATGGTGATCGCGCTGCGCAACTACAAGGCACAGGAGGTCAAGGGCGGCCTTGGCCGTGGCGGCCAGCTCAAGGTGGGTAATTAAGCGCCCCCCGCGCCGCTGTGCGGCGCTTCAAGAGGAAGCGGCATCCTGGACCGGCACAGCCAGGCCCTTGATGCCCCTGTATCCAGGCACGTGGTTCTCCACGTGCTTTTTTCATGCGCCCGCCGCTCAGCCTCTGAGCCGGTCAATCAGGCCGTTGAGCTCCTCAAGCGAGCCGAACTGGATGGCCAGTTCGCCCATGTCCTCGAAACGCCCGTGGCGCTTGACGCGCTTCTTGATGCGCACCTCCACCTCGGCCGTGAGCAGGTCGGCCAGTTCCTCCTCGACGCGGCGGATGTCTCGCGACTTTTCCTTCTTGGGCTTTTGCGGCACCAGGCTGAACTCGGCGCCCAGCTTCTTCACCAGGCTCTCGGCTTCGCGCACCGACATTTTCCTGGCTGCGATCTGGTTGGCCGCCGTGATCTGGGCCACTTTTTCCAGCGACAGCAGGGCCCGTGCGTGACCCATGTCGATATCGCCGGCCATCAGCATGGTCTGCACCGGCTCCGCCAGCTGCAGCAGGCGCAACAGGTTCGAGGCCGCGCTGCGCGATCGCCCCACGGCCTGCGCCGCCTGCTCGTGCGTCAGACCGAACTCCTTGACCAGGCGCTGCAGGCCCTGGGCCTCTTCCAGCGGGTTCAGGTCCTCGCGCTGGATGTTCTCGATCAGCGCCATCGCGGCGGCCGCTTCGTCGGGCACGTCGCGCACCAGCACCGGCACCTCGGTCAGGCCGGCCAGCTGCGAGGCGCGGAAGCGCCGTTCACCGGCGATGATCTCGTATTTGCCGGCATTGGCCCCCGTGGCGAGCTTGCGCACCAGGATCGGCTGCATGATGCCCTGGGCCTTGATGGACTCGGCCAGCTCGTACAGCGCGCCCTCGTCCATGCGCGTGCGGGGCTGGTACATGCCCGGAACCATCTGGGACACCGGCAGCGTGCCCGGCGCGCCTTCCGGCGCCGCCGCGGCGCGGGCCGCGTCTTCCACCTTGGGGCCCAGCAGGGCCTCCAGTCCTCGGCCTAGGCCCTTGGGCTTTTTCGTTGCCATGTCGTTCAATCGTCCTTGAGTGGGTTCATCAGTTCCTGCAACAGCGCCAGCCCTTCGGGCCAGTCACCCAGACCGGATTCGGCATTGATGTGGCCGCGCTCGCCGTAGTCGACAAAGCGCGCGCCCCAGTCCCGGGCCAGCCCTTCGGCTCGCCCAAAACTGCAGTAGGGGTCGTTGCGGCTGCCCAGCAGGATGGCCGGAAAGGGCAGGCGCTCGCGCACGATCGGCGACCAGCTCGGCAGCACGCCACGCAGCTCCTCGCGCTCGGCATCGCCGGGCGCCACCAGCAGCGCCCCCTGCACCCGATCCGTGCTGCGCGAAACCTGCGCCCAGGCAGCCGTCAGCAGGCAGCCCAGGCTGTGCGCCACCAGCACCACCGGCCCGTCACAGCCGAGGATCACGTCCTCCAGCCGGGCGATCCAGTCGCCGCGGCGCGGGCTCATCCAGTCGTGCTGATCCACGCGGCGGAAGCCGTGCAGCGCTTCCCATCGGCTTTGCCAGTGCGCCGGCTCGCTGTTCTTCCAGCCCGGCAGTATCAGGACATTGTCCGGCTTGATCGCTTTCATGACAGATGTGTGCACTCACATCACATGGTTCGGATACGATCGACCATCTCCTGCGCAAAAGCCAGGAAGGCCTGGCTCCCGCGCGCGGACGGATCGAACACCACACCGGGCAGGCCGTAGCTCGGAGCCTCGGCCAGACGCACATTGCGCGGAATCACGGTGTTGAACACCTTGTCGCCGAAGTGGTTCTTGAGCTGGTCACTGACCTGCTGCTGCAGGGTGATGCGCGGATCGAACATCACACGCAGCAGTCCGATAATCTGCAGGTTCTTGTTGAGGTTGGCGTGCACCTGCTTGATGGTGTTGACCAGGTCGGTCAGGCCCTCGAGCGCGAAGTACTCGCACTGCATGGGCACAATGACGCCGTTGGCCGAGCACAGCCCGTTGAGGGTGAGCATGCTCAGCGAAGGTGGGCAGTCGATCAGCACGAAATCGTAGTCCGTGTCGACCTCGTCCAGCGCCTGCTTGAGCCGGCGCTCGCGCCGCTCCTCCTCGACCAGCTCCACCTCGGCACCGGCCAGGTCCCGGTTGGCACCCAGCACATGGTAGCCGCACTTCTCCGAAAAGATGGCCGCCTCGCGCACCGTGGCCGACTCCAGCAGCACATCGTACACCGACAGCGGCATGGTGCGCTTGTCGATGCCCGAGCCCATGGTGGCATTGCCCTGCGGGTCGAGATCCACCATGAGCACGCGCTGGCCGATGCGGGCCAGACCGGCCGCGAGATTGACCGTGGTGGTGGTCTTGCCGACGCCACCCTTCTGGTTGGCCACGCAAAAGATTTTCGCCATGCTGTCGGTCCTGCCGGCTTGCCGGATGCGGTGGATGGAGGGGTTACTTGGAAAGGGCCAGCTTGATGCCGAAGCCGATCAGGAACACGCCGGCAATCTTTTCCAGCGCGCGCCCGATGCGCGGGTTGCTGCGCATGCGCTCGGCAAGAAAGTGCGTCAGCAGCACGGCCGTGAGCCCGTACAAGAAGGTCAGGACGGCGATGGTCGCGGCCATGGCCCCGAAGGTGACAAGACCCTGGTGCCGCTGCGGATCGACGAACAGGGGGAAGAAGGCCATGTAGAACACGATGGCCTTGGGGTTGAGCAGCGTGATCGTCAGCGCCTGGCGGAAATACTGCCGAGGCTTGATGTCGAGCACGGGGACATCACCCGGCTTGGCCGTCAGCATCTTCCAGCCCAGCCAGGCCAGGTAGGCGGCGCCAAGCCACTGCACCGCGGAGAACGCCACCGGATAGGCGCTCAGGAGCGCGGCCACGCCCGCCACCGCCATCCACATCAGCACCTGGTCGCCGGCGATCACACCGAAGGTGGCCGCCAGCCCGCCGCGGATGCCGCCCTTGCCCGTCGAGGTGATGAGCGCCAGGTTGCCCGGCCCGGGAATGGCCAGGAACACGATGATGGCGGCCACGAACGCGCCGTAATCTGCGATGCCGAACATGCTGACTTTCCTCGCTAAAAAAAAGAGTTTACTTGGCTTGTTTCGCCGCGCGCCGCGCGCCGTGCCCGGTCACCCGCTCGCGTGGACGATGCGCCACGCTCCGGCGCCCTCTCACACCCTTCAGGCCGGCCGCATCCAGACGATGCACCGCTCGGCATCCAGGCCTGGCACCGTCAGTTGTTCCACGTGAAACACCTTCACTTCTGGCGGCAGGGTGGCGATCTCGTCGGCCGGATGCCGGCCCTTCATGGCCATCCACACCGCGCCAGGATTGAGCGCCGCAAGCGACCATGCCGTGAAATCGGCCAGGGACGCAAAGGCGCGTGAGCACACGACATCGTAGCCGGCGCCGCCCTCTGCCTTGAGTGTTTCCACCCGGGCATGAATGCCCCGTAGGTTGGGCAGTTGCAGCTGTGCCGCCACCTGCTGGATGAAGGTCGCCTTCTTGGCCACGGTATCCACGCAGTGCACGGTGACCTGCGGACAGGCGATGGCGATCACCACGCCGGGCAGGCCACCGCCCGAACCCACGTCCAGCAGCCGAACCGCCCTGCCCTCGGTCATGGCCAACAGCGGACGGATGGCGGCAAGGCTGTCGAGGAGGTGGTGCGTCAGCATTTCCTGCGGGTCGCGCACCGCGGTCAGGTTGTAGACACGGTTCCAGCGCCCGATCAGCGCCTGGTACGCCAGCAGCCGGTCAACCTGATCACGAGCCAGCGTCAGACCCAGGGAAGCGAGCCCCGCCTCCAGTGGCGCGCGCAGCGTCGGTTCATCCTGTCCGGCGCTCATGCGGGCTCGGCTTCCGTGTTGCGGGCAAAGCCGCGGTAGCCACCTTTCTTCAGGTGAATCAGCAACAGCGAGATCGCTGCGGGCGTCACACCCGAGATGCGCGAGGCCTGACCGAGGGTCTCGGGCCGGTGCTTCGCGAGCTTCTGGCGCACCTCGATGGACAGAGCCGTGACCTGCGAATAGTCCAGCTCGGGCGGCAGGCGCAGGGTTTCATAGTGGGCCGCGCGCTCCACCTCTTCGCGTTGGCGGTCGATATAACCCGAATACTTGGCCGCGATCTCCACCTGTTCGACCACCGCGTCGTGCAGTTCGCCCAGTGCTTCCGGCAGCAAGGGCGGGCGTGGATCCTCGTCGTCCGGCTGCGCCACAGGGGCCCAGCGACCGGCACCCATGCTCATCAACCCGGCATAGCTCACGTTGGGCCGACGCAGCAGGTCAAACAGGTTGTATTCATGCTCGATGGCTTTGACCAGCACGCGCTCGGATTCGGCAGCGTCGAGGATGCGCGGATTCACCCAGGTCGATTTCAGGCGCTCTGTTTCACGTGAAACAGCATCACGCTTGCGGCAGAACGCATCCCACTGCTCGTCGCCAACCAACCCCATTCGACGCCCCTGCTCCGTCAGGCGCATGTCGGCGTTGTCCTCGCGCAGCTGCAGACGGAACTCCGCCCGGCTGGTGAACATGCGGTACGGCTCCGTCACACCCTTGGTGATCAGGTCATCGACGAGCACACCCAGGTACGCCTCGTCACGGCGCGGCAGCCACGGCGCTTCACCGCGGCATTGCAACGCGGCATTGATGCCGGCAAACAGCCCCTGGGCCGCCGCCTCCTCGTAGCCGGTCGTGCCGTTGATCTGGCCGGCGAAAAACAGGCCCTGGATCTGTCGCGTCTCGAAGCTGCTCCTGAGCGAGCGGGGGTCGAAATAGTCATACTCGATGGCGTAGCCCGGCCGCAGGATGTGGGCGTTTTCCAGGCCGGGCATGCTGCGCACCAGCGCATACTGGATGTCGAACGGCAGGCTGGTGGAGATACCGTTGGGGTAGTACTCGTTGGTGGTCAAGCCTTCCGGCTCGAGGAAGATCTGGTGACTGTCCTTGTCGGCAAAGCGGTTGATCTTGTCTTCCACGCTCGGGCAGTAGCGGGGGCCAACGCCCTCGATCTTGCCCGTGAACATGGGGCTGCGATCGAAGCCGCTGCGGATGATTTCGTGCGTGCGCGCATTGGTGTGCGTGATCCAGCACGACACCTGACGGGGGTGCATCGCGGTGCTGCCCATGAAGCTGAACACCGGCACCCTGCCCTCGTTCACACCACCGGACATGCCGTCGCCGGGCTGCTCCTCGCATTTCGAGAAGTCAATGGTGCGACCGTCGATGCGCGGGGGCGTCCCGGTTTTCAGGCGCCCCTGCGGGAGCTTGAGCTCCTTCAGGCGTGAAGAAAGCGAGACAGCCGGTGGATCACCGGCGCGCCCGGCCGCGTAGTTGTTGAGTCCGACGTGGATCTTGCCGTCGAGAAATGTACCCGCCGTCAGGACCACGGTACGCGAGCGGAATCGTATGCCCACCTGGGTGACCGCGCCAACCACGCGGTCGCCTTCGACCATCAGGTCGTCCACCGCCTGTTGGAACAGCCACAGGTTGGACTGGTTTTCCAGCCGCCTGCGGATGGCTGCCTTGTATAGGATACGGTCGGCCTGGGCACGGGTGGCACGCACGGCCGGCCCCTTGCTGGAGTTGAGGATGCGGAACTGGATGCCTGCCTCGTCGGTGGCAATGGCCATCGCGCCGCCCAGCGCATCGACCTCCTTGACCAGATGCCCTTTGCCGATGCCACCGATGCTGGGATTGCAGCTCATCTGCCCCAATGTCTCGATGTTGTGGGTCAGCAGCAGGGTTTGGCAGCCCATGCGGGCCGCCGCGAGGGCCGCCTCGGTGCCGGCATGGCCACCGCCAACGACGATGACATCGAATTCCTGTGGGTACAACATGATGCAATCACTCCAGGGCTGCCGCAGCAGAGCGCCCGATCAACAGAAGCTGTTTCACGTGAAACAGCGCCGCCGGCCTGCGCTGGCCGTGCGAAAGACCCGTATTGTCCCACCAAGCCCGTAGGACTGCATCGGCACCGTGTGGAAGCCATCCGCAGCAACGGCACGACACTGAGCGGGGAGATCGCTCCACACGCAGGAAAACTGCAGGCGGTACTGAGAGAATAGGCCGTATGAGCAACCCCACCTCTCTTCTCGTTTTCTCCGGCAGCACCCGCGCCGAGTCCCTCAACCGCAAGCTGGCCAGGGCCACGGCCGATCTCGCCACGGCCGCCGGCGCACAGGTCACGCTGGCCGACCTCTCGGACTTCGACCTGCCGATCTACAACGGCGACCTCGAAGCGCGTGCCCTGCCCGCCGATGTGATCCGGCTCAAGGAGATGCTGCACGAGCATCCGGCCTGGATCATCTGCTCGCCCGAATACAACGGCAGCTACTCCGGCCTGCTGAAGAACACCATCGACTGGGCTTCGCGCCCCGTGGCAGGCAATGACGAGTGGGCCAACGGGCTCAAGCCCTTCGCCGGCAAGGTCGTCGGCCTCTTGGCCGCCTCGCCGGGCAACCTGGGCGGCATCCGCGGCCTGCTGCACCTGGCGCCGCTGCTGATGCAGCTGCAAAGCTGGGTTTCGCCGCGGCAGTTCGCGCTGGCCAACGCCGGCCAGGCCTTCGACGCCGAAGGCCAGCTCGTCGCCGAGAACAACCGCAACGCCGTCCAGGGCGTGATCGATCAGGTGCTCTGGGCCACGCGCAAGTTCCAGGGCTGAGCAACCCATGGATTGCCGGGCGGGCTGTGCCGCCTGCTGCATCGCCCCGTCAATCAGCAGCCCCCTGCCCGGCCTGCCCAAGGGCAAGCCGGCCGGCATGCCCTGCCCGCATCTGGATGAGGCATGGCGCTGCCGCCTCTTCGGTCGGCGTGAACGGCCGGCCGTGTGCGCCTCATTGCCACCGGACCGGGAAATGTGCGGCGACAGCCGCGAGCACGCGCTACGCTTCCTGACAAGGCTGGAGCTCCAAACGGCGCCCGCCGGCCCAGGGTCCTGATGTGGTCGGCGAATCCAATAAATAAGAAAAAAGAATTAATACACCGATAACAGGGACTCCTCGCTTGGGCGAGGCGCAAACGGCCTTGCGCCGGTCCCGCCGCGTCAGGCTGATCGCAGATGCACCCGGATGGTGCTCATCCAGAGGATCCGCCGCGATTCCCCGGCATGGTGCATTCATCGACGAAGGCGGACATGCCGTCGAGCACGATGCGCAGGCGAACCGCCTCGCGGGACGTGCGCAGGCGCGGCAGCAGTTCAACCACACGCCGCACGAAGCGCAACCGCGGCAGCAGCGGACGCAGGAATCCGGGCAGATCGGGCGCTGCATGCCCCCGCGCCCGACAGGCGAGCAGCGAGGCCTCCCGGTACGCAGCCAGGACGTCCCGCACCGCGGACGGGTCCATGGCATCGAGAAAACGCGCAAAGGACAGCAGCAGCTGCAGCGCGTCGTAAAGCTGCACCGTTGCCAGCGGCATCGCGGGGTGCAGGGGTTCCTCGAAATCCAGGCGCGCGAACCGCTGGCCATCCCAGGTGAGGTTGCGGGCCTGCGCCCCCCCGTGCCAGTGGCCTCGCGCGTGAAACTGCGCCAGATCGGCAGCAGCGGCGCACATGATCGACAACTGCTGCGCGAGCGGCAACTCGTCGATGGTGTGGTGGAAGGTACGGCCGATGTCGCCCGTCACCAAGGTATGGCCGTCAAACGAGAGCACCGGTGGCACGGCCTCGCCGGCGGCACCCAGCGCGAGCAGCCGCCCGTGCTCGTAGGCGAGCAGCGCCCGCGCATCGGTCTGGTGGACAGCCCGCCAGGGCACCGGCACCCCCATGAAGTGCGCGAACAGCCAGATGCCGGCCGAGCGGCGAAAGCTGCGCAGCGGCCGGTCTGCGGTCTTGGTCCAGGTGGTGGGAGGCGTCGGTGCGGTCAAAACGCGGAAATTATCCGGGATCGATGCCCACTTGTATCCGGATGAATCCGGTTCCCGACAGTCCCGCCGAAAGCGGACTCAGGCGGCCGCCAGCGCCTCCTCCAGGATGCCCTGCGCCTCGTCAAAGACGGCATCCTCGATCGTGAGCGGGAACAGGAAGCGGATCACGTTGCCGTACACGCCGCAAGTCAGCAGCAGCAGTCCGCGCGAAAGGGCCGCCGTCTGCACGGCTTTGGCCGCGTCTGCGTCGGGCGCGCCTTGCGCGTCCACGAACTCGCAGGCCACCATCGCCCCGAGACCGCGCACGCTGCCGATGGCGGGCCGGCGGGCCTGCTGTGCCTTGAGGAAGGCCACGAGCTTGTCGCCGAGCCGCTGTGCGCGCTCGGGCAGCTTTTCCTCGTCCATCACGTCCAGCACCGCATGGGCGGCGGCGACGGCCAGCGGGTGGCCGGCATAGGTGCCGCCAAGACCGCCGGGCGCCGGGCCGTCCATGACGTCGGCTCGGCCGCTTACGGCCGACAGCGTGGTGCCGCCGGCCAGGCTCTTGGCCATCGTGATCAGGTCCGGACGAGCATCGAAATGATCCATCGCGAACAGCTTGCCCGTGCGGGCGAAACCGGTCTGCACCTCGTCCGCGATGAGCAGAATGCCGTGCTGGTCGCACAGCTGGCGCAGCCAGCGCACCGCCTCGGCCTGGATCGGGTTGAAGCCGCCCTCGCCCTGCACCGGCTCGAAAATGATGGCGGCCACGCGCGAGGGGTCGATGTCGCACTTGAAGACCTGCTCCAGCGCACGCTGCGTATCGGCCAGCGAGGCGCCCTCGGCCGGGAACGGCACGTGGTAGATCTCGGGCGGGAACGGGCCGAAGCCCACCTTGTACGGCTGCACCTTGCCGGTGAGCGCGACAGCAAACAGGCTGCGGCCATGGAAGGCGGCGCCAAAGGCGATCACGCCGCTGCGGCCGGTGTAGGCACGCGCGATCTTGACGGCGTTCTCCACGGCCTCGGCACCGGTCGAGAAAAAGGCCGTCTTGGCCGGGCCCTCGATGGGCACGAGCGAGTTCAGGCGCTCGGCCAGGCTCACGTACTCGGTGTAGGGCACGACCTGGTAGCAGCTGTGCGTGAAGCGCTGCAGCTGTGCCGCGATGGCCGCCTGCACCTTGGGATGCACGTGACCGGTGTTGAGCACGGCGATGCCGCCGGCGAAGTCGATGAAGCGGCGACCCTCGATGTCCCAGAGTTCGGCATTGCGGGCACGTTCGATGAAGAAGTCGCCGAGCACACCCACGCCGCGCGGCGTGGCGGCCAGGCGGCGCTGGTGCCAGGCCGCATTGGAGTGGGCGGCATTCAGGATGTCGGTTTTCTGCGGTGCATTCATGTGCGGTGTCCTTCAGGGCGCGCCCGATCGGCGCGGATGTCTTGTCTTGGTCAGAATGGAGACCCGGCTGCGGCAGGGCCGCAACGGGGCTGTGTCTCCGCTCACCCGGGACCGGCAAATGCCCGAGAGGGTGGAAGCTGCGTCAGCGGCGCAGCGGCGAGTCCACCCGTATCCAGGTGGTCTTCAGTTCCGTGTACTTGTCGAACGCGTGAAGCGACTTGTCACGGCCGACGCCGCTTTGCTTGAAGCCGCCAAACGGCACGGTGATGTCGTCCTCGTCGTACTGGTTCACGTGCACCGTGCCGGCACGCAAGGAGCGTGCCACCGCATGCGCCTTGTTGATGTCGCGCGTCCACACCGCCGCCTGCAGGCCATAGACGTTGTCGTTGGCCTGCATCACCGCGTCGGCCGCGTCGGTGAAGCCCAGCACCGAGATCACCGGACCGAAGATTTCCTCGCGCGCGATGGTCATGTCGTTGCGCACGCCGTCGAAAATGGTCGGCTGCACGTAGTAGCCACCGGCCACCGGCTGCACGCGCTCGCCACCGGTGAGCAATTTCGCGCCCTCGCGCTTGCCGGTGTCGATGTAGCGCATCACGGTGCCCAGCTGCGTCTCGTCCACGATTGCGCCCATCACGGTGCCCGCATCGAGCGGGTTGGCCGGCTGGTACTGCGGCACCAAGGCCAGGGCCTTCTCCAGGAAGGCCTCCCTGATCGACTCTTCCACAAACAGGCGCGAGGGCGCGTTGCAGCTTTCGCCCTGGTTGAAGAACACCGAGCCGACGGCCGCTTCGACCGCGGCGTCCAGATCCGGGCAATCGGCGAACACGATGTTGGGCGACTTGCCGCCCAGCTCGGTCCATGCGCGCTTGAGGTTGCTCTGACCGGCCATCACGTGGATCTGCTTGCCCACGCGCGTGCTGCCGGTGAAGGCAATGCAGTCCACGTCCATGTGCAGCGCCAGCGGACTGCCGGCCTCGGCACCGAAACCGGGCACGACATTGAACACACCCTGCGGGATGCCCGCCTCCAGCGCCAGTTCGGCCAGGCGCAGCGCGGTCAGCGGGCTTTTCTCGGAGGGCTTGAGCACCACCGAGTTGCCCACAGCCAGCGCCGGCGCGATCTTCCACGACGCCATGAGCATCGGGTAGTTCCAGGGCACGATCACGCCCACCACGCCCACCGGCTCGCGCGTGATCAGCGCCAGCGCCGTCTCGGGTGTGGGCGCGATCTCGTCGTACACCTTGTCCACGGCCTCGCCGTACCAGCGGATGCAGTTGGCGGCGCTATTGACGTCCACGCCACGGGCATACTTGACCGGCTTGCCCATGTCCAGGGTCTCGGTCAGGGCCAGCTCCTCGCCGTGGGCATGGATCAGGTCGGCAAACTTGATCATGATGCGCTTGCGCTGCGCGGGCGACTTGCCGGCCCAGCGCCGATCCTCGAAGGCGGCACGGGCCGCTGCCACGGCGGCATCGATGTCGGCAGCGCCGCAGCGCGCCACCTGGGTCAGCAGGCGGCCATCCACGGGCGAGATGCAGTCGAAGGTCTGGCCGTCGCGGGCGGCGACGCGCTCGCCGTTGACGAGAGCGCGGCCATCGAATTTGGGTGTGTCGGTCATGGGCGTGGGTCTCCTGTGGTCTGGAACGACATGCTATGCCGGCTGGGCACCGGCGGACGTATCCACTTTGAACGCCCGCGGGGCGTCCGGTTTCGTGGCTGCGGCGTGGCACACACCACGCCGCAGAAAACAGGCGCTCAGGTGCGCGCCGCTGCCGCGATCTCGCGTTCGCGCTTGCGCGTGGCACGGGCCACCCACAGCGCGTAGGTCACGACGACCACCGTCACCGCCACGATGAGCAGCGTGGCCGCGGCGTAGATGGTGGGGTTGATGCCGCGCCGGGCATAGCCGAAGATCACCTGCGGCAGCGTGTTCACCCCGGGGCCTGAGAGAAATTCGGCAATCACCACGTCATCGAACGACAGCGTGAAGGCCAGCAGGAAGGCCGCCAGGATGGCCTGGAAGATGTTGGGCAGCGTGACCAGGAAAAAGACCTGGTGCGGTCGCGCGCCCAGGTCCATGGCCGCTTCCTCCAGGCTGCGGTTCATTTCCTGCAGGCGGCTCTGGATCACCACCACGCCATAGGCCATGCCCACCAGCGTATGGCCCAGGATGATGGTCAGCATGCCGCGATGCGGCCAGCCGAAGGCGTTCTGCGCGCCCACCGCCAGCAGCAGGAGCGACAGGCCGATCACGACCTCGGGCATCACCAGTGGCGCGTTGACCATGCCGGAAAACACCGTGCGACCGATGAACCGCTTGTAGCGCACCAGCACGAAGGCGGCAAAGGTCGCCAGCGTGGCCGAGAGCACGCCGGTGATGGCCGCCACCTTCAGCGACAGCCAGAAGCCCTCGACGATCTTGGTGTCGCGCGTGAGCGCCTCATACCAGCGCAGCGAGAAACCCGTGAAGCGGGCGTCCTGGCGCGTGCTGTTGAAGCTGAACACGACCATGAACAGGAGCGGCGCGTACAGGAAAAGGTACACCGCCAGCATCCAGAACTTGCCGAAGTGCTTGCCGAGCATTGTCTTCATCGTCATGTCCTCCGCTCACTTGTCCGTGTCGGTGTAGTGGTAGTACAGCGCCAGTGGCACGACGATCACCGCGATCATCACCACCGCCAGCGCGGTGGCCTTGGGCCAGTCGTTGGCGGTGAACATCTCGTCCCACACCACGCGGCCGATCATGTAGTTCTCGGGGCCACCCAGCAGCGAGGGGATCACGAACTCGCCCACGCAGGGGATGAACACCAGCATGAATCCCGCGATGATGCCGGCCTTGGACAGCGGCACCGTGATCAGCCAGAAGGCCTTGAAGGGCGTGGTGCCCAGGTCGTAGGCCGCCTCCAGCAGGCGGAAGTCCATCTTCACCAGGTTCGCGTACAGCGGCAGCACCATGAAGGGCAGATAGACGTAGGTCATGCCCACCAGCATGGAGACGTTGGTGTAGAGCATCTGGACCGGCTCGGACGTCAGGCCCAGGAACATGAAGAAGCGGTTGAGCACGCCGTTGTCGGCCAGGATGCCCTTCCAGGCGTACACGCGCAGCAGGAACGAGGTCCAGAATGGCAGCATCACCATCAGCAGCAGCGCCGGACGCACGCTGGCCGGCGAGCGCGCCAGGAAGTAGGCGAACGGATAGCCGATCACCAGGCAGAAGATCGCCGTCAGCAGCGCGTAGCCGATGGAGCGCAGGTAGGCGTCCACGTACAGCGTGTGGAACAGCGGCGCGCCCTCCTCGGTGCGGAAGATCGAGAGGTAGTTCTCGTACTTGAGCTTGAGCAGGCCGGTGGTCGTGTCCCAGATGGGCTTGAACGGATGGATGTCCGAGCCCATGTCCACAAAGCTGATGTACAGCAGGATCAGGAAGGGCAGGAAGAAGAAGACCAGCAGCCAGACAAAGGGCACCCCGATGACGAAGCGCCGGCCGGGAACGGGAATGGGAATGGGTGAAGCCATGATGTCGCTCCTTCGGTGCTCAGTCGCGCAGCACCACGGCGTCGGTGTCGTCCCACCAGAAGAACACGTCGTCCTCCCAGGTGATGTCCAGCAGCTCGTGGCGCGAGCCGTTGGGCTCGGTGATCTTGACCTTGGTGCCCTGCGGCGTGATGACGATGAACGTGTTGTAGGAGCCGAAGTAGCCGATCTCCTTGACACGGCCCGCGAACAGGTTGTGCGTCACGTTCGCCGGGCGTTCCTTGCCGATGCTGATCTTCTCGGGCCGCACGGCGATCGACACCGGCATGCCCATCGCGCCGCTGATGCCGTGGCCGACGTGGATCTCGCCGATGGTGGTCTCGGCCGCGCAGCGGTCGGCCTCGTCCAGCGTGAGCTTGCCGTCAAACAGGTTGACGTTGCCGATGAAGTCGGCCACGAAGCGGCTGTTGGGGTACTCGTAGATCTGCTGCGGCGTGCCCACCTGCAGCACGCGCCCCTTGCTCATGATGGCGATGCGGCTGGCCATGGTCATGGCTTCCTCCTGGTCGTGCGTGACCATCACGCAGGTCACGCCCACCTTCTCGATGATGTTGACCAGCTCGAACTGCGTCTGCTCACGCAGCTTCTTGTCCAGCGCGCCCAGCGGCTCGTCCAGCAGCAGGAGCTTGGGCCGCTTGGCCAGGCTGCGCGCCAGCGCCACGCGCTGCTGCTGGCCGCCCGAGAGCTGGTGCGGCTTGCGCTTGGCGTAGGGTGTGAGCTGCACCAGGGCCAACATCTCGTCGGTGCGCTTCTGGATCTCGTCCTTGGGCAGCCCCTCGCGCTTGAGGCCGAAGGCGATGTTCTCCCAGATGTTCAGGTGCGGGAACAGCGCGTAGCTCTGGAACATCATGTTCACCGGCCGGTCGTAGGGCGGCAGGGCCGCCACGTCCTGACCACCCAGCATGATGCGGCCGGAAGTCGGCTTTTCGAAGCCGGCCAGCATGCGCAGCAGGGTGGACTTGCCGCAGCCCGAGCTGCCCAGCAACGCGAAAATTTCGCCCTTGCCGATGGACAGCGAGACTTCGTCCACCGCCACCGCGTCGTCGAAGCGCTTAACCAGTTTTTCCGTGACCAGGAAGCCGTCTTGCTGTGCCATAAGGGATCCCGTTTCGTGCTTGCTGCTTGTTGCGTCAATAAAAAAGGGCTGTTCAACCCCGGGGATTGAACAGCCCAGACTTCTGGCGTCGAGGCTCAGCGACCGCGCTTGAAGGCGTTGTAGGTGTCGTTGAGCACGCCGGAGATTTCGTTGGAGAAACCACCGGTGGGGATCAGGCGCGCGGTGTCCTCATCCGACAGGAAGATGGTCTTGTTGCCCTTGACCTCTTCGTTGATCAGCGGCAGCGCGGCCTTGTTGCCCGTGGGGTAGTTCATCTCGTTGGCCATGGCAGCGCCGTTTTCGGCGCGCAGGTAGAAGTCGATGAACGCGTGGGCGTTGTTCGGGTGCTTGGCATCCTTGGGGATGGCCATGGTGTCGATGAACACCAGACCGCCGGTGGACGGCAACAGCGGCACGATCTCGTCGGTGCCACCGGTTTCCTTCACGCGGTCGGCGGCGATGTTGATGTCGCCCGACCAGCCGACGAAGGCGCAGCCCTTGCCGCTGGCGATGTCGTCGATCATGGTGCTGGAGAACAGACGCACGTCCTTGCGCACCTTGGCCAGCATCTCGCCCACGGCCTTGAAGTCCTCGGGGTTCTCGCTGTAGGCCGGCTTGCCGATGAAGTGCAGCGCCACGGGCAGGATCTCGCTGGGCGAATCCAGGTAGATGATGCCGCAGCTGCGCAGCTTGCTCGAATACTCGGGGTTGAAGACCAGCTCCCACGAGTTCTCGGGCAGGGGCGCGCCGCCCAGGGCCTTCTCGACCTTCTGCTTGTTGATGCCGACGGTGGTGAAGCCCCAGCCCCAGGGGATGAAGTGCTTGTTGTCCGGATCGACGCCCGCGATCTTGGCCATGAACTCGGGATCGAGGTTGGCGTAGTTCGGGATCTTGCTGCGGTCCAGTTCCTGGTACAGGCCGGCGTCGATGTGCTTCTTGCCGAAGCCGGCCGTGGGCACCACGATGTCGTAACCCGAGTTGCCGGCCACCAGTTTGGCGTGCAGCGCCTCGTTGTTCTCGAAGGTGTCGTAGTTGACCTTGATGCCCGTCTCCTTCTCGAAGTCGGACAACATGTTCTCGGTGATGTAGTCGGGCCAGTTGTAGATGTTCAGGACCTTCTCGTCATCGAACACCGGACCGGCGGGCTTGGCCGCCTCGGCCGGTGCAGCCGCCACAGGCTCGGCCGGCGCAGCGGCGGGAGCGGGCTCTTCCTTCTTGCCGCAGGCGGCCAGCAGGACCGCCGAAATGGCCAGGGCCAGGACTTGCTTTTTCATGTTGAAGCGAACTCCAGATAGGTGGGTGGACAACCGTCGGGGAGGCGGACGGCCAAACGGCACGCTAGCGCATCTCCGGCATCAGCAAAAATCAGGCCAACCACGCCCCCTTGGCGGCGCGTGATGTGCTGCGCTCCATTCTATTCAAGCCAGCATCCCGTTCGTGCGCAAATCGGACAGTGTGGCGTCCAGACAGCGGCGAATCAGCGACACCATCTCGTCGATCTGTGACCGGGTCATCACCAGCGGCGGGGCGATGATCATGCGGTCGCCCACGGCGCGCATGATCAGCCCGTTGCGGAAGCAGTGGCCGCGACAGATCATGCCGACACCCAGATCCGGATCGAAGGCCTGGCGCTTCTCCTTGTTCTTGACCAGCATGAGCCCGGCGACGAACCCGCAAGTCTCGGCCTCGCCCACCAGCGGGTGGTCCTTGAGCGCCTCGAACTGCTCGGCCAGGTAGGGCCCCACATCGGTGCGCACGCGCCCGGGCAGATCCTCGCGCACCATGAGGTCGAGGTTGGCCAGCGCCACCGCGCAGGCCACCGGGTGGCCGCTGTAGGTGTAGCCGTGGTTGAACTCGCCGCCCTTTTCGATCAGCACGCTGGCCACGCGGTCGCCCACCATGACGCCGCCCAGCGGGATGTAGCCGCTGGTCACGCCCTTGGCGAAGGTGACTAGGTCGGGGCGCATGCCGAACTTCTCGTAGGCGAACCAGTGGCCCAGGCGGCCGAAAGCGCAGATCACCTCGTCACTGATGAGCAGGATGCCGTACTTGTCGACGATGCGCTGGATCTCGGGCCAGTAGGTCTCGGGCGGGATGATCACGCCGCCGGCACCCTGCACCGGCTCGCCGATGAAGGCGGCCACCTTGTCGGGGCCAAGCTCCAAGATCTTCTCTTCCAGCCAGCGCGCCGCACGCAGGCCGAATGCCTCGCGGCTCTCGCCGCCATGCCCGTGCTCCCAGTAGTAGGGCTGGTCGATGTGCACGATGCCGGGGATGGGCAGGTCGCCCTGCGCGTGCATCCCGTCCATGCCGCCGAGCGAGGCGCCGGCCATGGTGCTGCCGTGGTAGGCGTTGCGCCGGCTGATGATGACCTTGCGCTGGGGCTGGCCCATCAGGTCCCAGTAGCGGCGCACCAGGCGAACGTTGGTGTCGTTGCTCTCGCTGCCGCTGGAGCTGAAGAACACGTGCTCGAAGCGGCGGTCGCCGGCCGCCGGCGCGAGCGAGGCGAGCCTGTCGGCCAGCTTCACCGCCGGCACGTTGGTGGTCTGGAAGAAGCTGTTGTAGTACGGCAGCGTCATCAGCTGCTGGTAGGCGGCGTCGGCCAGCTCCTTGCGCCCGTAGCCGGCGTTGACGCACCACAGGCCGCTCATCGCGTCCAGGATCTTGTGGCCTTCCGAATCCCAGACGTAGATGCCCTCGCCGTGCGTGATCACGCGCGCGCCGATCGACGCCAGGTCGGCGTGGTCGGTGAAGGGGTGGATGTAGTGGGCGCTGTCCAGCGCCTGGATGGCGCGGGTGTCGTGGCGCTGCTCGCGCTGCACCAGCGCCGGCGGGGGAATCAGGGGGGATGTGCTCATGGTGGTGTCGTGTGGTGAAGCCGGAGGTCAGACGTGCAGCAGCAGGTGTTCGCGCTCCCATGGCGAGATCACCTTCATGAACTCCTCGAACTCCAGCTCCTTGATCTCGGTGTAGATGGTGACGAATTCCTTGCCCAGCACGTCGTGCAGGTCGGTCTCGCGCCGCAGCCAGTCCAGAGCCTCGCCCAGGCTGCGCGGCAGCGCATAGGGCGAGAGGTAGGCATCGCCCCGCATTTCCGGCTTGGGCTTGATCTTGTTTTTCATGCCCAGCCAGCCGCAGGCCAGCGTCATGGCCATGGCCACGTAGGGATTGGCGTCGGCACCGATGACGCGGTTCTCGATGCGGCGCGCCTCGGGCGAGGCAATCGGTGAGCGGATGCCCACGGTGCGGTTGTCATAGCCCCATTCGATGTTGATCGGCGCGGCCGTGTGGCGCGACAGGCGCCGGTAGCTGTTGACGTAGGGCGCCGCCAGCGCCATGGCCGCCGGGATGTAGCGCTGTAGGCCGCCGATGTAATGGAAGAAGGCCTCCGAGGGCGAGCCGTCCTCGTTGCTGAAGATGTTGCGGCCGCTGGCCTTTTCCACCACGCTCTGGTGCATGTGCATGGCGCTGCCGGGCTCGCCCGCGATGGGCTTGGCCATGAAGGTGGCGTACATGTCGTGGCGCAGCGCGGCCTCGCGCACCGTGCGCTTGAAGAAGAACACCTCGTCGGCCAGCTGCAGCGGATGGTCGTGGAAGAAGTTGATCTCCATCTGGCCCGCGCCGATCTCGTGGATCAGCGTGTCCACGTTCAGCTGCATCTTGTCGCTGTAGTCGTAGATGTCCTCGAACAGCGGGTCGAACTCGTTGACCGCGTCGATGCTGTAGGCCTGGCGCGAGGTTTCGGCACGACCGCTGCGGCCCACGGGCGGACGCAGCAGGGTGTTGGGATCGGTGTTGCGCGCCGTGAGGTAGAACTCCAGCTCGGGTGCGATCACCGGCTCCCAGCCCTCGGCCTCGTACAGGTCGCAGATGCGGCGCAGCACGCTGCGCGGCGCGTAGGGCACCAGCTTGCCGTTGCGGTCGAAGCAGTCATGGATGACCTGCGCGGTCGGGTCCGTGGCCCAGGGCACGATGCGCACCGTGGACGGGTCGGGCCGCAGCTGCATGTCGCGGTCGGTGGGCTCGACGACGTCGTAGTAGGGGCCGCTGGGCGGCTGCTCGCCGGTCACGCTCATCGCCACGATGGCGTGCGGCAGCCGCATGCCGCGGTCCTCGGTGAACTTCTCGCGCGGCAGGATCTTGCCTCGCGCCACGCCGGTCAGGTCGGGGACGAGGCATTCCACCTCGGTCACCCGATGCTCGTTGAGCCATTGCTCGAGATCGTTGAATGTTCTGGGGCTGCTCATGAGCCGGTTCCTTCACTTCTGTTCGGGGATCTGCGGAAAGAAAGTGTGTGGTTGCCAGCACAGGATACCTAACCCGGTCTGTGACGCGCCAGATCGGCTGCGCGCAGGCGCAGACTGCGGCGCTGCCGGCAGGCCTTGCCGAAGGCATCGAAGATGGCGGCGTAGAAAGGCGTTTCCCAGCAACGCCACTCGGGGTGGAACTGCACGGCGTAGGCGAAGGTGCGCGCGCCGCGCACCGCCACCGCCTCCACCAGACCGTCCGGTGCATGGCCCAGGGCCTCCAGGCCATCGGCCAGGCGATGGATGCCCTGGCCGTGCAGCGAGTTGACCATGGCCTGCGGCGCGCCTGCCCATTCCTCGAACACGCTGCCGGGCGCGAAGCGCACCTCGTGGCGTGGCGCGTACTGTTCGTCGACGGACAGCCCCGGCGGCTCGCGGTGGTCCATGAAGCCTGGCACGTCGTGCACGCGCTGGTGCAGCGTGCCGCCGAGCGCGACGTTCATTTCCTGAAAGCCCCGGCAGATGCCCAGCAGCGGAACGCCTTCGTGCAGGCAGGCCTTGATCAGCGCCAGGGTGAGCGAGTCGCGCGCCGGATCGAGCATCAGGCCGGGGTCGGCCAGCTCCTCATTGAAGTGCGAAGGGTGGATGTTGGAGGGCGAGCCGGTGAGCATCACCCCGTCCACCAGCGACAGCAACTCTGGAATCTGCCCGTTGTCGGCGAGCGGGAACATGACGGGCTGGGCCTGCGCGCCCACCCTGACGGCCCGCGCGTACTTGTCACCCAGCAGAAGAAATGGCATCTGGTGCCCGTGATCGCCGAGCAGGCGGTGATCGGCAGGCAGCCAGACCATGCACGGTGGCATTTCCATGGTGTCTCCAGTTGACCCATTCTGATCGGGAAATTGGCCCACAATCGGAGCCAGTTGGCACGACCTGATGGTGCCAATCCGGATTCTCTTCCTCCTGACCATGCTCTCGGAATTCCTGCTTGCCGAAATGCACCGGCTCGGTGCGCGCGATGCCCTGCCGCTGCACCGCCAGCTCTACGAAGCCTTGCGCCGCGCGGTGCTCGACGGCAAGCTGGCCACGGGCGAGCGCCTGCCCTCGAGCCGGGATCTGGCGCACGACCTGCAACTGTCCCGCAACACCGTTGTCGCCGCGATCAACCAGCTCACGGTCGAGGGCTATCTGCTCAGCCGCGTGGGCAGCGGCACCTACGTGAGCGACAACGTGCCCAGCGGCGCCCACCGCCGCTCGCGCCAGCAAGTCCACAGCGCGCCGGCCCAGCTGTCCCAGCGTGGCCAGGCCCTGGCCACGCGCTTTCTCGCCAGCGAGCTGGAGGTGCAGCCCTTCACACCCGGCATCGCCGACTTCAGCGCCTTTCCGCTGGCGCTGTGGCAGCGCCTGCAGCACAAGTACTGGCGCATGGCCCACCCGGACATGCTGGACTACAACAGCTCCGGCGGCTACGGCCCGCTGCGCCGGGCGATCGCCGACTACCTGCGCGTGTTCCGCAGCGTCCGCCTGGACGCGGACCAGGTGATCGTGACCACCGGCACCCAGCAGTCGCTGGAGCTGTGCGCGCGCCTGCTGGCCGATCATGGCGACACCGTGTGGGTGGAGGACCCGGTCTACTGGGGCGCTGCCAAGGGCTTCACCGCCACCGGCCTGCGGCTGCATCCGATCGACGTGGACGACGAAGGCATCCGGCCGACACCGGGCGACGACGCGCAGCCACCGCGCCTGATCTACGTCACGCCCTCGCACCAGTACCCGGCCGGCCCGGTGATGTCCCTGCCCCGGCGCCAGCAGCTGCTGCAGATTGCCCGCGCGCACGGCGCCTGGATCCTGGAGGACGACTACGACAGCGAATTCCGCTTCAGCGGACCGCCCGTCTCCAGCCTGGAGGGTCTGGACGACGACGGCCGCGTGCTCTACATGGGCACCATCTCCAAGGTGCTGTACCCCGGCATCAAGCTGGGCTACCTGGTGGTGCCCCCGCCGCAG
>JAEZLX010000013.1 GCA_023415035.1 Pseudomonadota bacterium
ACCTCGAACAGGCGCACGCGCGAGGCCTTGCGGTCCAGGTTGAACTTGAGCACCGCCACCAGACTGCCCATCAGCGACGAGCGCATCACGCTCATCTGCGAGGCGATCGGGTTCAGCAGCCGGATCGGATCGTCGTTGCCCGCCAGCTCGCGCTCCCAGCGCTCCTCGACGAAACTGAAGTTGATGGTTTCCTGGTAGCCCAGGTGCGCCAGGTGGCGACGCACCGCGAACGGCCCGCGGCGCGACTCGACGCGCACGCGCGGCTTCAGCGGAGCCAGCGGCGCGGTTGTCGGCAGCTTGTCATAGCCGATGATGCGCGCCACTTCCTCGATCAGGTCTTCCTCGATGCGCAGGTCGAAGCGGTACGAGGGCGGTGTCACAGCCAGCTCGCCTTCGCCCTCCGTGACCTGCAGCCCCAGACGGCGCAGCGCGCCAGCGCATTCAGCCTGCGTGACCGTCATGCCGATCACCTTGGCGGCGCGTGCCACGCGCAGCTTCACAGGCTTGCACTCGGGCAAGGCCAGCTTCTGGTCGTCTAGCGGGCCGGCCTCGCCGCCGCAGATCTCCAGAACCAGTTGCGTGATGCGCTCGATGTGCTCCACCGTCGTGGCCGGATCCACGCCTCGCTCGAAACGGTGGCCGGCATCCGTGCTGAAGTTGTAGCGGCGCGAGCGGCCTGCCACGGCATCGGGCCACCAGAAGGCGGCTTCGATGAAGATGTTCTGCGTGTCGTCGGACACGGCGGTGGCGTCGCCCCCCATGATGCCGGCCAGCGATTCCACGGCCTGTGCGTCGGCGATCACGCCGACCTGCCCATCAACCGACACCGTGTTGCCGTTGAGGAGTTTGAGCTGCTCGCCCTCGCGGCCCCAGCGCACTTCCAGGCCGCCATGGATCTTGTCCAGATCGAAGATGTGCGACGGGCGGCCCAGCTCGAACATCACGTAGTTGGAGATGTCCACCAGGGCCGTCACGCTGCGCTGTCCGCAACGCTCCAGACGCTCGACCATCCAGGCAGGCGTCTTTGCCTTCGTGTTCACGCCGCGCACCACGCGCCCGCTGAAGCGGCCACACAGGTCCGTGTCGAGCACCTTCACCGGCAGGCGGTCATCGATCTTCACCGGCACCGCAGGGAACGCAGGCTCCTGCAGCGGCACGCCCGTCAGTGCCGACACCTCGCGAGCAATGCCGTACACGCTCAGGCAGTGCGCCAGATTGGGCGTGAGCTTGAGCGTAAACAGCATGTCGTCCAGCGCCAGCTGCTCGCGGATGTTGCGCCCGATGACGGCATCGTCGGCCAGCTCCAGCAACCCGCCATGGTCCTCGCTCAGCTGCAGCTCGCGCGCCGAGCACAGCATGCCCTGGCTCTCGACGCCACGCAGCTTGCCCAGCTTGATGCGGAACGGCTTGCCATCCTCGCCCGGCAGCAGCTCGGCCCCCACCAGCGCGCACGGTACCTTGATGCCGGCACGTGCATTGGGCGCGCCGCACACGATATTCAGGGGCTGGCCCTGCCCCACGTCCACTTGGCACACTCGCAAACGGTCGGCATTAGGGTGCTGCTCGGCAGACAGGATCTGCCCGACCACCACGCCGGAAAACGGCGGCGCCACGGGTTGCAGCTCTTCGACTTCCAGACCGGCCATGGTCAGGGTGTCTGCCAGCTGCTGGCTGGTCAGGGGAGGATTGCAAAAGGCTCGCAGCCAGGACTCTGGGAATTGCATGGAACGAAGACTCTGTTAAGCGGCGCGGACGTGCGTGATTACTGGAACTGACGAAGGAAGCGAATGTCCCCGTCGAAGAACAGGCGCAGGTCGTTGACGCCGTAACGCAGCATGGTCAGGCGATCCAGCCCCATGCCGAAGGCAAAGCCGATATAGCGCTCGGGGTCCAGCCCCATGTTGCGCACCACGCTCGGGTCCACCTGGCCGGAGCCGGACACTTCCAGCCAGCGTCCTGCCAGCGGGCCGGTCTGGAACTGGATGTCGATCTCGGCGCTGGGCTCGGTGAACGGGAAGAAACTCGGACGGAAACGCAGCACCAGGTCATCGGTCTCGAAGAAGGTGCGGCAGAAATCCGTGAAGACGACCTTCAGGTCCTTGAAGCTCACGTTCTCGCCGATCCACAGGCCTTCGCACTGGTGGAACATGGGCGAGTGGGTCGCATCGCTGTCGACGCGATAGGTGCGGCCCGGGGCGATCACGCGAATGTCAGGCATGTCGCCGCTGTACAGCTGGCCGGAACGCGGATCGAAGCCGTTGCCGTACTTGCGCACGTGCGCATGGGCATAGCGCACCTGCATCGGGCTGGTGTGTGGGCGCAGGTTCAGCCACAGGCCGTCGTCGCTGCGGCCATCGATGTAGAACGTATCCTGCATCGAGCGCGCGGGATGGTTCGGCGGGTTGTTGAGCGAGGTGAAGCTGAACCAGTCGGTCTCGATCTCGGGGCCCTCGGCCACGTCAAAGCCCATCGAACCAAAGATGGCCTCGATGCGCTCCTGGGTCAGGCTGACAGGATGCAGTCCCCCTGCCCCGCGCTGGCGGCCTGGCAGCGTCACATCCAACGCTTCGGCCTTGAGCTGCTGCTGCAGTTCGGCTTCGGCCAGCGCTTGACGGCGCGCCGTCAGCGCCGCCTCGATCGCCTGCTTGGCCTGGTTGATCGCCGCGCCACGCGTCTTCTTCTCTTCGACCGACAAGGCGGCCATGCCCTTCATCAGCTCGGTCACCTTGCCCGACTTGCCAAGAAACTGCGCCTTGGCATTTTCCAGTTCGGCGGGGGTGGCAGCTTGCCCAAAGGCTGCGCGGGCACTCTCGACCAGTGCATCCAGCTCGTTCATACGCATCTTCCGATAACAAAGAAAAAAGGAGCCGAAGCCAGCGAGGGAACCCCTCCAGCCTCAACCCCTTTGAGCGACGGCGACGCACCGCAGGCCCGTGAAGACCCGCGGCGCGCCGGTCGTGAATCAAGCGGCGGCCAGCTTGGCTTTGACTTGCTCCACGATGCTGTTGAAAGCAGCAACGTCGTTGACGGCCAGATCGGCCAGCACCTTGCGGTCGATACCGATCTCGGCCTTCTTCAGGCCGTTGGCGAACTGGCTGTACGTCAGACCGCAGGCGCGCGCACCAGCATTGATACGGGCGATCCACAGCTGGCGGAACACGCGCTTCTTGGTACGGCGGTCACGGTAGGCGTACTGGCCCGCCTTCATCACCGCCTGCTTGGCGACGCGGAAGACGTTGCCGCGACGGCCGCGGAAACCCTTGGCCAGAGCCAGAACCTTCTTGTGTCGGGCGCGAGCCGTAACACCACGTTTGACGCGAGGCATGTGTGTTCTCCTTGTTCGTCAGTTATTACAGGCCGGCCGAGGGCAGCATCTGTGCCATGTGCCCCATGTTGGAGTCATGGACATTCACCGCACCGCGCAGGTGGCGCTTGTTCTTGGTGGTCTTCTTGGTCAGGATGTGACGCTTGAAGGCTTGACCGCGCTTGACGGTACCACCCGGACGAACGCGAAAACGCTTCTTCGCGCTGCTCTTGGTCTTCATCTTGGGCATTGACATGCTCCTTTTTCATTTGTGCTCGTGAGGCGCCGTGATCACCTTGCCACGGACTTGTTGGCCCCGAGCCACTTTTTCAGCCCGCCTTGCGGCGGACCGTTTCGACCGGACACCAGAAGCATCCGGTCTCGAAACGGCAGGAAGACTGGACCTGCCGCTTCAATCCTGGCCTGTCGCCGGCCTCAGGCCGACGGCGGTGCGGAAGCCGCATCGGCTCCCGCCTTGGGTGCGCCACCACCCGCTTTCTTGCGTCCGGGCGCGATCATCATGATCATCTGACGCCCTTCCAGCTTGGGGAACTGCTCCACCACGATGCTGTCGCTCAGATCGTCACGGATCCGGTTGAGCAGTGCGAGGCCCAGGTCCTGGTGCGTGATCTCGCGGCCGCGGAAGCGCAGCGTGATCTTGCACTTGTCACCATCCTCCAGGAAACGGCGGATGTTGCGCAGCTTGATGTTGTAGTCGCCGTCGTCGGTACCAGGGCGGAACTTGACTTCCTTGACCTCGATGACCTTCTGCTTGGCCTTGGCCTCGGCTGCCTTCTTCTGCTCCTGGTACTTGAACTTGCCGTAGTCCATCAGGCGACACACAGGCGGTGTGGCATTGGCCGCGATCTCGACCAGGTCCACATCCAGCTCTCCAGCCATGCGCAGCGCTTCCTGCAGACTGACGATGCCCAGAGGCTCGTTATCGGGCCCGTTGAGGCGGACCTCGGGAGCCATGATTTCACGGTTCAGTCGGTGTGCACGCTCTTCACGCTGGCGGCGGTCGCGAAAGTTGGTAGCTATGGTGAGTTCCTTCGAAAACTGGTTTGGACAAAGCCTCGCAGCGGGTGCAGCGACCTGGGGCGCTCCACCCGCACGTTTGGCATCAAACCTTGGATGAAATGTCTGCCGCCACCTGTTGCGCGAACGCTTCGAGCGACATGACACCGAGGTCCTTGTTGCCCCGGGCCCGCACGGCCACCGCTCCCGCGGCCTTCTCTTTGTCGCCCACGACAAGGATGTAAGGCAGCTTTTGCAAGGCATGCTCCCGTATTTTATACGTTATTTTTTCGTTGCGCAGGTCAGTCTCAACCCTAAGCCCTTGTTTTTGCAGCAATTTCGCCACTTCCTGGGCATATTCCGACTGCGCATCGGTGATATTGAGCACAGCCACCTGCACCGGCGCCAGCCACACGGGCAGCGCACCGGCGTGCTGTTCGATCAGGATGCCGATGAAGCGCTCCAGGCTGCCCACGATGGCGCGGTGCAGCATGACAGGGCGATGGCGCGAGCCATCCTCGCCCACGAACTCGGCATCCAGGCGCTCGGGCAAGTTGGGGTCGACCTGGATCGTGCCACACTGCCATTCGCGGCCCAGCGCATCCTTGAGCGTGTACTCGATCTTGGGACCGTAGAAGGCGCCCTCGCCCGGCAGGTACTGGAATTCGCAGCCGGAAGCGCGCAGGCCTTCTGCCAGGGCCGCCTCGGCCTTGTCCCAGCTTTCTTCTGTACCGATGCGCTTTTCGGGGCGCGTGGAGAGCTTGTAGATGATGTCGGTAAAGCCGAAGTCCTTGTAGACCTTCTGCAGCAGCGCGGTGAAGGCCGCCACCTCGGACTGGATCTGGTCTTCCGTGCAGAAGATGTGGCCGTCGTCCTGGGTGAAGGCACGCACGCGCATGATGCCATGCAGACCGCCCGTGGGTTCGTTGCGGTGGCATGCACCGAACTCGCCGTAGCGCAGCGGCAAGTCGCGGTAACTCTTGATGCCCTGCTTGAAGATCAGGATGTGGCCGGGACAGTTCATCGGCTTGAGCGCGTACTCGCGCTTTTCCGACTCTGTCGTGAACATGTTCTCGCGGTACTTGTCCCAGTGCCCCGTCTTCTCCCACAGTGCCTTATCGAGGATCTGCGGCCCCTTGACTTCCCGGGAGCCGTTCTCGCGGTACACGCGGCGCATGTACTGCTCGACCTCCTGCCACACCGTCCAGCCATTGGGGTGCCAGAACACGGTTCCGGGCGAATGTTCGTCGAGATGGAACAGATCCAGCTCGCGCCCCAGTTTGCGGTGGTCGCGCTTCTCGGCTTCCTCCAGCAGCTTCAGGTAGTTCTGCAGGTCTTCCTTGCTGGCCCAGGCCGTACCGTAGATGCGCTGCAGCATCTCGTTGCGATGGTCGCCGCGCCAGTAGGCACCCGCCACCTTCATGAGCTTGAAATGCTTGAGCTTGCCCGTGCTGGGCACGTGGGGACCGCGACACAGATCCTCGAACCCGCCCTCACGGTAGAGGCTGACCTCCTCGTTGCTCGGGATGCTGGCGATGATTTCGGCCTTGTAGTGCTCGCCCAGACTCTTGAAATACGCCACGGCCTCGTCGCGCGGCAGCACACGGCGCACCACGGGCTCGTCCTTGGCCGCCAGCTCGGCCATGCGCTTTTCGATCGCGGCCAGGTCTTCCGGCGTGAAGGGGCGCTTGTACGAGAAGTCGTAGTAGAAGCCGTTCTCGATCACAGGACCGATGGTGACCTGCGCCTCCGGGAACAGCTCCTTGACCGCGTAGGCCAACAGGTGGGCGGTGGAGTGGCGGATCATCTCCAGGCCGTCGGCGTCCTTGGCGGTGACGATGGCCAGCGAGGCGTCACGCTCGACGCGGTAGCTGGTGTCGACCAGCTTGCCATCGACCTTGCCGCCCAGCGCGGCCTTGGCCAGGCCCGCGCCAATGGAAGCGGCCACCTCGGCCACCGTCACCGGGCCGGGAAACTGCCGCTGGGAACCATCAGGAAGCGTGATGTTGATCATGGATCGGTCCGGAAAGCAAAAAGCGCGGCATGGGCCGCGCTTGGAAGAAGGGATGCAACAAAACAGGCAGGCGCGAACTGCTGGCCTCAAAAGGCCGGAAAGACAGTCTCCGACGGAGTTCGCGGTGTCATAACCAGGGTGCCTTTCTCGCTCTTGCTGTGCTCAGAACACAGCATTCTCTCACAAATCCCCACTTTCACGCATTCGCACCTCATCCGAACGATATTCCCGGGGTCTGGTTACGGCCACCAAGGTACCACCCGAGGACCACCGACCAGGATGGATGCTTGTCCTTGAGCATCTTGTGCGCCTGCTGGTTCGCCGACAGCAGCTCCGGCGTCTTGGCACCACCCGAACTGCCTTGACCAATGTGGTAGACCAGCGCATTTTTCACGCAAACCACCCGCCTGCCTGAAAGGACCGTTCTGTAATTGAACTCTGTCTCCTGGGCATAATAGACGAATGCCTCGTCGAAATAACCCTGCCCAGCCATCCATGCTCTGCTGACACAATAGCAATACCCGTAGCAGTAGGGATCATCCAAAACGATGGGGGGCAGACTGTCAGCCAGCGTATCCAATCTGGAAGAGATAATGCATCCGTTCTGATCGAACACATCGGGTGCATCCAGGGCTTGCAACCTTGAGCAAGGGTCGCCCTTTCCGTTGCCCCGATACGGCATGGAAGGACACGCCACCACGACGCCAGGCAACTCGAACGCCTTCAACAGCCGACTGGACCACCCCGCCCCACACACCACGTCCGGATTCATGAAGCAGAGATAGTCCGCTTGGGACCGTCTTGCGAACTCGTTCCAAATCTGTGTGAGGCCCCTGTTGTCGCCATTGTTGTCGATCACAGTCAAGCGATAGGGGACGTCCGTTTTCGCACGGATGCTGTCAAGCGCAGCGCGCTCGAACGCCTCACTGCAATAGGTGACCATGAGGATATCGAGCAATGGCTTCTCACCATCGTAATGTTCCTCGACGTAAACAGGGCTAACTGTCTGCGGGAACGGGAAACCATGGCCAAGATTCATAATGCAATGATAGTGCAATTGAAGTAACAACAAGCGGCCAACTATACGGCAGGCAATACACAAATAACAAATAAGCTACTGGAAGAAAAAAGCCCCAGGTGATCACCTGGGGCCTTGAGGGACGGGGAGTCGGGTTGACTCAGTGGAACTGCTCTTCTTCCGTCGACCCGGCGAGCGCCTTCACACTGGAAGAACCACCCTGGATCACCGTGGTCACGTCATCGAAGTAACCGGCGCCGACTTCCTGTTGGTGAGACACGAAGGTGTAACCCTGCTCGCGCGCCGCGAACTCGGGCTCCTGCACCATGTTGACGTAGTGCTTCATGCCTTCGCCGCGGGCATAGGCATGGGCGAACTTGAAGGTGTTGAACCAGTTGATGTGGATGCCAGCCAGCGTGATGAACTGGAACTTGTAGCCCAGCGCCGACAGCTCGTCTTGGAAAGCTGCGATGGTCTTGTCGTCCAGGTTCTTCTTCCAGTTGAAGGATGGCGAGCAGTTGTACGACAGCAGTTTGCCCGGGCAGGCAGCCTGCACGGCTTGCGCGAATTCGCGGGCAAAGCCCAGATCGGGCGTACCGGTTTCGCACCACACCAGGTCGGCGTAGGGAGCGTAGGCCACGCCGCGGCTGATGGCCTGCTCCAGACCGTTCTTCACGCGGAAGAAGCCTTCCTGCGTGCGTTCGCCGGTCAGGAACGGCTTGTCGTTGGCGTCGTGGTCGCTGGTCAGCAGGTTGGCGGCCTCGGCGTCCGTGCGCGCCAGGATCAGGGTGGGCACCCCCATGGTGTCGGCCGCGAAGCGCGCGGCAATCAGCTTTTCGATCGCTTCCTGCGTGGGCACCAGCACCTTGCCGCCCATGTGGCCGCACTTCTTCACGGCAGCCAGCTGGTCTTCGAAGTGCACACCCGCCGCGCCGGCGGCGATCATGTTCTTCATCAGCTCGAAGGCATTGAGCACGCCGCCGAAGCCGGCTTCCGCATCGGCCACGATGGGCAGGAAGTAGTCGACGAAGCCTTCATCGCCCGGGTTGAGACCGCGCGCCCATTGGATCTCGTCGGCACGCTTGAAGGTGTTGTTGATCCGGCGCACCATGGTGGGCACAGAGTCGTAGGCGTACAGCGACTGGTCGGGATACATGGTTTCGGATGTGTTGCCGTCGGCAGCCACCTGCCAGCCCGACAGGTACACGGCCTCCAGACCAGCCTTGGCCTGCTGCATGGCCTGCCCGGCACTGATGGCGCCGAAGGCGTTCACGTAGCCTTTCTTGGCGCTGCCGTTGACCCTGTCCCACAGCTTCTCGGCTCCACGCTGGGCAAAGGTGTACTCGGGCTGGACGCTGCCACGAAGGCGAACCACGTCAGCGGCGCTGTAGCCGCGCTTGACACCTTTCCAGCGCGGGTTGTTGGCCCAATCCTTTTCCAGGGCTTCGATCTGCTGCTGGCGGCTGAGTTGTTCCTTGAGCGATTGAGGCATTTTGCGTGACTCCGTGAGGTTGATGAGGGAGCGGCCCGCCTTCATGAAAGTGCGTCGCCGTTGGAGTCAACTTTAAGTCTTGTATAAGACTTCGTAAAGCTCTTATGTCTTATACAAGACAAAAAATATTTCCTTGAAAATCAACAAATTGCATCACTATTTCTCAATAAGAAATTCATTTTCTCGTATTGAGAAATTTTGACGCAATGCACCATAGTCAATTTTCGTAATAAGAAAATCAGATTCATCACTGCGGAAAAGGCCCATCCGACATCGCGAAAGCTCAGGCATGATGCGACACGTGGACACTTCACCTGATGGCGCCGCCCTTCACCCTCCCCGCTGGTTTGCCTTGGCATGTCTGGCCCTGAGCATGGCCCTTGTCGGCAGCTACGTGGCTCTGTCCAAGCCGCTGGTCAGCGTGTTTCCCGTGTTCCTGTTGGCCTGGTTGCGCTTTGGCATCGGCGGACTGGCCATGCTCGGCTGGCTGCGCAAGCCGGTCGATGAGCCACCCCTGAGCCGGCACACGCGCTGGATGCTTTTCCTTGAGTCGTTTCTCGGCAATTTCCTGTTTTCGGTCTGCATGCTGTTTGGCATCCGACTGACCTCGGCGGTGGCGGCCGGTGTTGTCATGTCTTCGATCCCCGCTGTGGTCGCGGTGCTCAGCGCCATCTTCCTCAAGGAGCGCGTCGGTGGCAGGACGGCCGTGGCCATTGCGCTGGCCGCCATCGGCATCGGCCTGTTTTCTCTGGAGAAGT
>JAEZLX010000047.1 GCA_023415035.1 Pseudomonadota bacterium
GTTGTCGCCAGTCGCGGACGTGAAAGAACACGTCCGCATCGGTCTGGGGGCTGCGGATGAATCCGTAGCCCTTGTCGCTGTCCCAGCGGACGACACGACCATGCTTCTTCATGGTGTCGATACCTCCCTCGGCTGCCATTATTGCGGAATGCCACGGGGGAGGTATGTCGCGCATGTCAAAATGAAACCATGCGGCCAGTACTTCGCGCTCCGTTCATTACCCGCACCCTGCTGTTGCTGCTTCTGCTGGCGGGTGTCTATTTCTTCCGTGGCTTTCTCGTTCCGGTTCTCGCGGCCCTGATCATCGGCTTCGCGAGCTGGCCGCTTTATCGCAAGGTGGTGGCGCGCTGCCGCGGCAACACCACGCTGGCGGCGTCGCTGGCGATCCTGGTCGTGTTGCTGGTGCTGGTGGTGCCGCTGTCCGTCGCCCTGCATTTCGCCATCGGCGAGGCCAGCACATTTGTGCGCTGGCTGATCGAGGCCAACCGCAGCGGCGCGCCGGTGCCCAGGTGGATCGAGGCCTTGCCGCTGGTGGGCGAGCAGCTGGCCGGCTACTGGCGCCAGCACCTGGGCGAGCCGCATGCCCTGGGCGAATGGATTCAGCTCCTCAGCGGCCAGCACCTGGGCAATATCTATCGCATGGCGCTGACGGCCACGGGGGATCTGTTCGGCCTGCTGCTTCTGGTGCTGTTCATGCTGATCACGCTGTTTTTCGTCTACAAGGACGGCGCGCGCATCGCGGCCCAGATCGACCTCGTTGGCGAACACCTGCTGACGGAGCGCTGGCAGCGCTTCTCGCGCGTGGTGCCGGCGACGGTGAGCGCCACCGTCACGGGCATGGGGCTGATCGCGATGGGCGAGGGGGTGGTGCTGGGCATCGCCTACTGGATCGCTGGCGTGCCGTCGCCCGTGCTGCTGGGCGTGGTCACCGGCTTCATGGCGATGATCCCTGGCGGTGCGCCGCTCTCGTTCACGCTGGTATCGCTGTACCTGGTGGGGTCGGGCCACGCCATGGCCGGCCTGGCACTGTTCGCCTGGGGCTCGGTCGAGCTGTTCATCGTGGACAAGACCTTGCGGCCCCGGCTGGTGGGTGGGCCGGTGAAGCTGCCGTTCCTGCCCACGTTCTTTGGCCTGGTCGGTGGTGTCAAGACCATGGGGCTCGTGGGCCTCTTCGTCGGGCCCGTGCTGATGGCGCTGCTGGTGGCCATCTGGCGCGAGTGGCTGGAGTCGCTGGAGGAGCAGCGCCGGGGGCTCTGAGGCCACCGGCCTCAGACCATCGTGTGCAGCGGGATGTCGTGCCGCAAGGCCAGACGGTCGAGCTGCGCGCGCGTCTTGCCGGCGAGGAAGGCCGCAATCGCGTCGCGGGTGGCGGGCCGGAACATGGTGGCCGCATCCGGTGTGCCAAGGCCCGCCACCTCGCACAGCGCGGCCGCGAAATGCGGCTCCAGCGCGGCGACGGCCACGCGGCCATTGCGGCACGGGTAGACGCGATAGCCAGCGTGTGCGCCACCGACGGGGCCGTTGGGCATCGTCAGTCCCCAGCGGCGGGGCAGGGCGAGCCAGGCGGCCGCCTCTGACAGCGCGATTTCCTGGAAGACGCCCTTGCTTGTGCGCTGGCTTTCGATGACCGCCTGCAGCGCCGCCTCGCTGGCCATCAGGGCCCCGGCCATGTCTGCGAACAGGGTGGCCGGCAGATCGGTGCCGGTGACCAGTCCCGCGTCGGCCAGGTAGGTCAGGTCATGGCCCGGTTCCTCGGCGCGCTCGCCCGGGGCACCCACGATCGCGACGACCGACAGCTGCGGCCAGGCCTTGTGCAGGGTCTGCCATCCCAGGCCGAGCTTGCGCAGGGCCGACGGACGAAACGAGGTCAGCAGCACGTCGGTGCGGGCCAGCTCCTTGTGCAGCCGGGCCTGTCCCTTTTCGCTCTTGAGATCGATCGTGATGACCTTGATGCCGTCATGCAGCGTGGCATAGGCGGTGGGGTTGTACTGGCCCATGGGGTCACCGCAGCCATCCGGCGCCGACTTGGGGGCAGGGGGCTCTGCTTTCACGCAGGTCGCGCCCATGGCCCGCAGGCGCATGAGGGCGGCAGGCCCTGGCAGGTTCAGCGCCAGGCTGAGGACGCGAACGCCCCGCAGGGGCTTGAAGGCTTTGGTCTGTGTGCGTGCGGTGGTGGCCATGACGTTGGGATTGACGTTTGCGTCAATCAATGTAGCCCAACGGCGCTTCCACCGTCGGTACGGAGGTGACACGGCCGGCCATCCAGCCAAAAAAACCGCCGGCTCCCCGGAGGGGGCCGGCGGCTGGCCTGGCAGGGCTGCTTACTGGCCGAAGTCCAGCGGCAGGCCGACGTAGTTCTCGGCGATGGTGCGGGCGCCGGACTCGGAGTTGATCAGGTAGTCCAGCTCGGCGCGCTGGAACTTGCCGACGATCTCGCCATCGTCCGGGAACTTGTGCATCAGCTGCGTGAACCACCACGAGAAGCGCTCGGCGCGCCAGATGCGCTTGAGGGCCAGCTCGGAGTAGCGGTCGATGCCGGCTTCGGACTTCTCTTCGTAGTACTCGCGGATGCCGTTGAAGAGGTACTTCACGTCGGTGGCGGCCAGGTTCAGGCCCTTGGCGCCCGTGGGCGGCACGATATGGCCTGCGTCACCGGCCAGGAACATGCGGCCGAAGCGCAGCGGCTCGGTCACGAAGCTGCGCAGCGGCGCGATGCTCTTTTCGATGCTGGGGCCGGTGACGAGCTTCTCGCGGGCTTCATCGTCCAGGCGCAGGCGCAATTCCTGCCAGAAGGCCTCGTCGGTCCATTCCTCGACCTTGTCGGTCAGCGGCACCTGCAGGTAGTAGCGGCTGCGGGTGTGGCTGCGCTGCGAGCACAGGGCAAAGCCGCGCGGGCTGTTCACATAGATCAGCTCGTCGTGAACCGGCGGCGTGTCGGACAGCAGGCCCAGCCAGCCGAACGGGTAAACCTTCTCGTATTCCTTGATGGCGTTGCGCGGGGCGCTGGCGCGGCACACACCGTGGAAGCCGTCGCAGCCGGCGATGAAGTCGCACTCGATGGTGTGCGACTGGCCGTCCTTCTCGTAGGTGACGCGCGGGTTCTTGGTGTCGAAGTCGTGCACCTGCACGTTCTTGGCCTCGTACACGGTGGTCAGGCCGGCGGCGGCGCGCGCTTCCATCAGGTCGCGGGTCAGTTCGGTCTGGCCGTAGACCATGACGTTCTTGCCGCCCGTGAGCTTGTTCATGTCGATGCGGTGGCGCTTGCCGTCCACCAGCAGGTCGATGCCGCCGTGGATCAGGCCTTCGCGGTGCATGCGCTCGCCCACGCCGGCTTCGTCCATGAGGTCGATGCAGACCTGCTCCAGAATGCCGGCGCGGATGCGGCCGAGCACGTATTCGCCGGACTGGCGTTCGAGAATGATGGCGTCGATGCCAGCCTTGTGCAGCAGCTGGCCGAGCAGCAGGCCGGACGGGCCCGCGCCGATGATGGCGACCTGGGTACGCATGATGGTTGTCTCCTGAAGAGAGGGGCAGGCGGCTATGTCTCCTGCCCGAGCCGTGGCCGAATCCTAGGCAAGACCTCCTCGCATCTCAATGCCGCGACAGCGGTCTTGCGCGATCATCGTTTCAGATGTGCGATGATCGCGCAAACATCGTCAATTCCGTGACACCATGAGTGCTCCCAGGAAATCTGCGCCGGCTTGCGCGCCGGCCGGCCAGACCATCGCCAAGGCCGACTTCATCGAGGGCATGGCCAAGGGCATGGCCGTGCTCGAGAGCTTTGATACCGAGCGTCAGCGCCTCAATGCCACGCAGGCGGCCGAACGGGCAGGCCTGACCAGGGCTGCGGCCCGGCGTCATCTGCTCACGCTGGCCCACCTGGGTTATCTGGACACCGACGGCACACACTACTGGTTATCGCCCAAGGTGCTGCGCTTTTCGGGCAGCTACCTGGCCTCGGCGCGACTGCCGCGTCTGCTGCAGCCCACGCTTAACCGGCTGGCCGCACAGACGCGCGAGTCGTTCTCGGCGGTGGTGCTCGACGGCCACGAGGTCGTGATCGTGGCGCGCAGCGCGGCCATCGGCACGCAGCGGCTCATGGCCTACGGCCTGCATCTGGGTGCGCGGTTGCCGGCCCACGCCACGTCCACGGGGCGTGTGCTGCTGGCGGCCCTGTCGCGCGCCGAGCTCTCTGCATGGCTCAAGGGGCGCGAGTTGCCCAGGCTCACGCCGCGCACGGTGGTGGACCACAAGGCCCTGCGCGAGATCGTCGTCAAGGTGCGGGCGGACGATTACGCCGTCGCCAGCGAGGAGCACGAGCTGGGTGTGCACGCGCTGGCGGTGCCGCTGCGCGACATGAGCGGGCGTACCGTGGCTGCGCTCAACGTGGTGGCCTCGCCCGAGCGCCTGGCGTCGGAGGTGATGCGGATCGACCTGCTGCCGCTGCTGCTCGATGCGGCGCGCGAGCTCAGGCCGCTGCTGTAGGGTCGTCAGACGCCGAGGTACTGCTCCAGAAGGTGCGGCTGCGACAGCAGTTCCTGCGAGCTGCCCTCGAACGCCACCTCTCCCTTGACGAGGATGACGTTGCGGTCGGTGATCTGGGTGACCTGTTTCCAGGCCTTGTCCACGATCACGCTGCTGATGCCGCTTTCGCGGATCAGGCCGCAGATGCGCCAGATCTCGCGCGCGATCAGCGGGGCCAGGCCTTCGGTGGCCTCGTCCAGGATGAGCACGTCGGGGTTGGTCATCAGTGCGCGGCCGATGGTCAGCATCTGCTGCTCGCCCCCCGAGAGCTGCTGTCCGCCGTGGTTCAGGCGCTCGGCCAGCCGTGGGAAGGTCTCCAGCACCCGCTCGTAGGTCCAGTCGCGCTGCCCCCGTGTGCCGGGGCGCGCCGCCATGATGAGGTTTTCCTTGACGGTCAGGTTGCCGAAGATGCCCCTTCCCTCGGGCACGTAGGCGATGCCCATGCGGGCGACGGCATAGGGGCTCGCGCCGGTCATGGGCTTGCCCTTGATGAGCACGCCGCCGCCGCTGGGATTGACGATGCCCATGATGGACTTGAGCAGGGTGGTCTTGCCCATGCCATTGCGGCCCATGAGGCCAATGGTCTGGCCCTGGCCGACCACGAAGTCGATTCCGCGCAGGATGTGGCTCTGGCCGTAGTGCGTGTGCAGACCGTGGGCGCTGATCAGGGGTGTCTCGGACATGTTCAGTGCTCCTCGCCCAGGTAGGCAGCCTGGACCATCGGGTCCGCGCGCACCTGCTCGGGCGTGCCGCTGGCGATCACCTGGCCGTTGACCATGACGGTGAGCCGGTCGGCCAGCGCGAACACGGCGTCCATGTCGTGCTCCACCAGCATCAGGGCGTGGTCCTTCTTGAGCCTGAGCAGCAGCTCGACCATGCGCTCGGCCTCGGCCTGGCCCATGCCAGCCAGCGGCTCGTCGAGCAGCAGCACGGTAGGCTCGGTGGCCAGCGTCATGGCGATTTCGAGCTGGCGTTGCTCGCCGTGGCTGATGGTGGCGGCAATCGTGTCCCGGCGGTGCGCCAGCCCGGCCAGCTCGATGGCGCGCTCGCAGCGTTCATTCACTTGAACCAGGTCGTTGGCGCGAGAGAACCACCGCAGCGGGTTCCAGGGCGAGAGGCGTTCGCGCGACTGCGAGGCCAGGCGCACGTTCTCCCGGACGGTGAAGGGCAGGAAGATGTTGGTTTTCTGGTAGCTGCGGCCCAGACCCAGGCGCGAGATGGCCTCGGGAGACATGCCGGCCGTCTGGCGCCCGTTGAGCTCGATGGTGCCCGACGTGGGGGGCAGGTCGCCCGAGAGCAGGTTGGTGAGAGTCGATTTGCCGGCGCCATTGGGGCCGATGACGGCGTGCAACTGGTCGCGCAGCAGGTCGACGGATACCTCGTTGACGGCGGCCAGACCCCCGAAGCGCTTGGTCAGGTGGCGCGCGCTCAGCAGCGGTGCGTTGCTCATTCGGCGGCCTCCGTCTTCTGGTTGCGCCTGCGGCCCGGCAGCGATTCACCAAGCCCCATCAGCCCGCGCGGCGCGACGATGACCACCAGCAGGATGAAAAAGCCCATGAGCAGCTGCCAGTGCTTGGTCAGATCCTTGAACAGGTGCATCACGTACTCGAACGCGAATGCGCCCACGATGGCGCCGGCGAAGTTGCCCATCCCGCCGAGGATGACCATCATGATCGCGTGGGCGCTCATGTGAAAGCCCATCAGCTCGGGGTTGACGAAGCCGGTCTGCGCGGCCCAGAGGTAACCGGCCAGGCCCGCCAGCGCCCCGCCCAGCGTGAACGCGGCCAGCTTGTAGCTGAAGGTTCCGTAGCCCACCGCGCGCAGGCGATGCTCGTTGACGCGGATGCCGGCCAGCACGCGACCGAAGGGCGAGAACAGCACGCGGCGCAGGAACAGGTACACGACTACCAGCCAAGCCAAGGTGAAGTAGTAGAAGGTGGTCTTGCTCTCCAGGTCCAGGCCGATGGCCGTGGCGTCGGGCCGGAAGTAGACGTAGATGCCGTCCGAGCCACCCAGTCCCTTGTTGTCGAAGAACAGGTAGTACACCATCTGGGCGAAGGCCATGGTGACCATGATGAAGTAGATGCCCTTGGTTCGCACCACCAGGAAGCCAATCACCAGGGCGGCGGCCGCGGCCGCAAGCACCGACAGCGGCAGGCTCCACCACAATGCCATCGGTGCGTCCTGCGGCGTGAGGAAGGCCAGTGCGTAGCCGGCGATGCCGAAGTAGGCAGCATGGCCGAGCGACACCAGGCCGGTGACGCCCTGCAGCAGGTCCAGGCTCATCGCGAAGATGGCCAAGATCATCATCTGCGTGAGCATTTGCAGATAGAAGTCCGCGCTGTCTGACGGCACGAGCGGGAACACCGCCAGTGCCACCGCACCGGCCACAAGGATGGCCTGCATGCTGCGGGGCAGCTTTTCGAGTGGGGCCTGTGCGGCACTCATTGCTTGAACAGCCCTTCAGGTTTGTAAAGAAGCACGATGGCCATGAGCATGTAGACGGACATGCCGGCGATCTGTGGCACGAGTACCTTGCCGAAGGTATCGACCAGGCCCACGAGCATGGCTGCCACCAGCGCGCCGCGTACCGAACCGATGCCGCCGATCACCACCACCACGAAGCACATGATGAGCACCGAACTGCCCATGCCCGGATAGACGCTGGAGATGGGGGCGGCGATCATGCCGGCCAGCGCCGCGAGTCCCACGCCCAGCGCGAACACCACGCCGTGGATCAACCGGATGTTGATGCCCAGGGCTTCCGTCATCTCGCGGTTGAAGGCGCCGGCGCGGATCTTCATTCCCAGGCGCGTCTTGCTGATGAGCAGGTACAGGCCGACGGCCAGCAGCACACAGATGCCCGACATGAACAGGCGGTAAACCGGATAGGAGAGCGTGTCGGTCAGCGGGATGGACCAGTTCAGGACCTCGGGCACCTGGATGGCGTGCACGTCGTCACCCCAGAAGACCGAGCGCATTTCCTCGAAGATGTAGATCAGACCGAAGGTCAGCAGCACCTGGTCGAGGTGATCCCGGTGGTAGAAGAAGCGGAACAGCGCCCATTCGAGGAACCAGCCGAAAGCCACGGCCAGTACCGTGCCCACCACCACAGCGAGCAGCAGGCTCCCTAACTGCGAGGCGAGGTACCACGCCAGGTAGGCGCCGAGCATGTAGAAGCTGCCGTGCGCGAGATTGACGACGCCCATGATGCCGAAAATCAGCGTCAGGCCGGCGGCCAGCATGAACAGCAACAGACCGTATTGCAGGCTGTTGAGCAGCTGGATGAGGAAGTTGGCGAAATCCATGGCGGGGTGTCACAGGGTGCAGCCGACCTGCGGCCCCGGTCGGGGCCGCAG
>JAEZLX010000070.1 GCA_023415035.1 Pseudomonadota bacterium
GCGCATGCTGCTGCAGCTCAACTGCCGCGGCTACGCCACCGCGCAGTTCATGCAGCCGGAGCCGGCCAAGTACGCGCACGCGCCGGTGCTGGAGGCGAAGACCTTCATGCAGCCGGAGCAGCCGTACTACGCGCACCATCCCGGCCGCTTCTGCTACGTGCGCGACGAGGAGAACGGCGCGCTGTTCTCCGCGCCGTACGCGCCGGTGAACCGCACGCCCGAATCCTTCGCCTTCTCCGTCGGCTTGGCGGACGCGCGCTGGACGGTGCGCTGCGACGGCATCGAAGTGGAACTGGGCGTGTCGCTGCCGCCGGACGAGGTGGCCGAGCTGTGGACGCTGCGCGTGCGCAACGTCTCCGGGCGCCGGCGCCGGCTGAGCCTGTATCCGTATTTCCCGGTCGGCTACATGTCGTGGATGAACCAGTCCGGTGCCTACCGCCCGGACCTGGGCGGGATCGTGTGCAGCAGCGTCACCCCGTACCAGAAGGTCGCCGACTGGTTCCGCCAGCGCGAGTTCAAGGACCTGACCGTGCTGCTGCACGAGCGCGTGCCCGACGCCTGGGAAGCCCAGCAGTCCGCGTTCGAGGGCGCAGGCGGGCTGCACGCGCCGGATGCCATCGTCCTGCGCGAGACCCTGGCCGGTGGCGATGCGCTGTACGAGACGCCGGCGGCGATCCTGCAGTACCGCGTCTTCCTCGAGCCCGATGGCGTGGAGGAGTTCCGCTTCGTGTTCGCACCGGCGCATGACGAGGCCGAAGTCGCGGCGCTGCGCGCGCGGCACCTGTCCGCGCAGGCGTTCACCGCCGCGGCCGAGGCCTACGACGAATACCTGCAGGACGCGCGCGGTTGCCTGCGCATCGCCACGCCCGATCCGTGGCTGGACGCCTTCGCCAACCACTGGCTGCCGCGCCAGGTCTTCTACCACGGCGATTCCAACCGCCTGACCACCGATCCGCAGACCCGCAACTTCCTGCAGGACCACATGGGCATGGCCTACCTGCGGCCGGCGACGGCGCGGACGGCGTTCCTGCACGCGCTGGCGCAGCAGGAGCCGGGTGGGGCGATGCCCGACGGCATCCTCCTGGTCGAAGGCGCCGAGCTGAAGTACATCAACCAGGTGCCGCACACCGACCACTGCGTGTGGCTGCCGGTGTTCCTGCAGGCCTACCTGGACGAGACCGGCGATGCCTCGCTGCTGCGCGAGATGGTGCGCGACCGCACCGGCGAAGACGCCGACGTGGCCACGCGCCTGGACCGCGCGATGCGCTGGTTGCTGGCGCAGCGCGACGGACGCGGCCTGAGCTGGATCGCCCAGGGCGACTGGTGCGACCCGATGAACATGGTCGGCTGGAAGGGGCGCGGCGTCTCCGGCTGGCTGTCGCTGGCCAGCGCGCATGCGCTGCGGCTGTGGGCCGGGATCTGCGCGCGGCATGGCCGCGAGGCCGAGGCGGCGGAGTTCGAGGCCGGTGCCGAAGCCTTCAACGCGGCGATGAACCGGCACCTGTGGGACGGCGACTGGTACGGCCGCGGCATCACCGACGACGGCGTGGTGTTCGGCGTGCGTGCCGACACCGAAGGTCGCATCTACCTCAACCCGCAGAGCTGGGCGATGCTCAGCGGCGCCGCCGACGAGGCGAAGCGGATGCGCCTGCTCGCAGCGGTGGACGCACAGCTGGTCTCGCCCTGGGGCGTGGCGATGCTGGATCCGCCCTACACCGGCATGCGCGAGGACGTGGGCCGGCTGACCCAGAAGTTCCCGGGCTCGGCCGAGAACGGCGCGGTGTACAACCACGCCGCCGCGTTCTACCTGCACGCCCTGTTCCGCGCCGGCGAGGCGGACCGCGCCTGGCAGGTGCTGCGCGCGATGCTGCCGGGTCCCGATCCGCAGGACTGCCTGCAGCGCGGCCAGCTGCCGGTATTCGTCCCCAACTACTACCGCGGCGCCTGGCGCCTGCATCCGCGCACCGCCGGCCGCTCCAGCCAGCTGTTCAACACCGGCACCGCCGCCTGGCTGTACCGCTGCCTGATCGAGGAACTGTTCGGCCTGCGCGGCGAGGGCCCGGCCCTGCGCATCGCCCCGCAGCTGCCCTCGCACTGGCCTTCGGCCAGGGCCTGGCGCCGGTTCCGCGGCGCGGAGATCGAACTGGACATCGAGCGCGTGGCCGGCACCGCCGGGATGCAGGTCAGCGTCGATGGCGAGCCATTGGCCGACGGCCTGCTGCAACCGGTGGAGGCCGGTCGCACCTACCGGGTACGGGTGGTGCTGCCGCTGGCCGGGGAAACGGCGTGAGCGGACCCGTGCGCGTGGCGGTGGTGATGGGCGTGTCCGGCAGCGGCAAGACCACCCTGGCCCTGGCCTTGGCCAGGGCGTGGGAAGCCACCTTCCTCGACGCGGACGATTTCCACAGCGACGAGGCACGCGCGCTCATGGCGTCCGGCCAGCCGCTGACCGACGCGATGCGCGTGCCCTGGGTGGAGCGCATCGCCACGGACCTGCGGCGCCGGGTCGCGGCCGGCGAGCGGGTGACCCTGGCCTTCTCCGGCCTGCGGCGCCGGCACCGCGACATGCTGCGCGCCACCGGCCTGCCGATGCGGTTCCTGTTCCTGCAGGGCGAGGCAGGCCTGATCGGCGAACGCATGCGCCAGCGCAGCGGCCATTACATGCCGGTTTCCCTGCTGGACAGCCAGTTCGCCACCCTGGAGCCGCCGCTGCACGAGCCGGACGTCAGCCCGATCGCAGTGGCGCTGGAGCCGCAGGCGCAGCTGGACGCGGCGCTGCAGGCGATCGGCGACGGGACCGCGCCGGCCGTCTGAGTCACGCCGTCGCGGGCTGCCCGGTGCGGATGTCCGCCAGGGCCATGGCCACCGCCTCGGCCTGGCCGCGCAGTTCCGGTACCGCCAGGCTTTCCCAGGCCTCGCCGATGCGCAGGCTGCCCAGCACGCGCAGGTCATCCTGCGGCCTGCCAGCCGCGTCGATCAGGCGCCCCGCCGCGTCGGTGGCCAGGCCGATGC